>CAINGG010000308.1 GCA_903848435.1 uncultured Actinomycetes bacterium
CTCGAAGGAGCACGCGGAGGACTACCGCTACTTCCCCGAGCCCGACCTGGTGCCGATCGCGCCATCGCGGGAGTGGGTGGACGAGCTCCGCGCAACGCTCCCCGAGCAGCCGAGCGTGCGACGCGGGCGCCTTGCCCGCGAGTGGGGCATCAGCGACTTCGACATGCAGGCCCTGGTCAATGCCGGCGTCCTCGCCCTCGTGGAGGAGTCGATCGAAGCGGGAGTCTCACCGGAGGCCGCCCGTAAGTGGTGGGCCGGCGAGCTCACACGTGTGGCCAATGAGCGCGGCGTCGACACTGCGTCGCTCCCCGTCACGCACGCTGACATCCTCCGCGTGGAGGAGCTCATCGCCTCTGGTGCTCTCAACGACAAGCTCGCGCGCCAGGTCTTCGAAGGGGTGCTGGCCGGCGAAGGCTCGCCCGACGACGTCGTCGCGGCGCGCGGGCTGGCGGTGGTGTCCGATGACAGCGCACTGCTGGCTGCCATCGACGAGGCTCTGGCCGCTCAGCCCGACGTCGCAGAGAAGATCCGCGGAGGCAAGGTGCAGGCGGCCGGAGCGATCGTGGGCGCGGTGATGAAGTCCACGCGCGGCCAGGCCGACGCGGGCAAGGTGCGTGCACTGCTCCTCGAGCGCCTGGGTGTCAGCGAGTAGCTCGTGATCGTCATCCCCGGCGAGATGGCGCCCTTCGTCGATGTTCCCGATTGCCGCGTCTGGGACGGCGGCGACATCACGCCACTGGTGCGCGCTGAGTTCTACGTCCCGTCCTACATGGCGGGGGAGTGGGCGTTCGAGGTCATGGCCGAGATGCCTGCCCTGCAGGTGTGCCAGCTGCCGACGGCGGGCTACGAGCATGCGCTCGCGCACCTGCCGCCGGGCGTCACCTTGTGCAATGCGGCGGGGGTCCATGACGCGAGCACCGCCGAACTCGCCGTCGGACTGATGCTGACGCGGCTGCGCCGGCTCGATGACATGGCGAGGGCCATGTCCGATGGCACGTTCCTGCACGATCGCTTCGATTCCTTGGCCGACAAGCGCGTGCTCATCGTGGGTGCGGGAGGAATCGGACAGGCTCTCGCGCGGCGACTCGAAGGATTCGAGTGCGAGGTTGTCCTCGTGGGGCGCACCGAGCGCGAGGGCGTGCGTGCACGGACGGATCTCGACGGCCTGCTGCCCGAGTCCGATGTCGTGGTGCTCGCCCTTCCGCTCGACGATGCGTCGCGCGGCATGGTCGATGCCCGGTTCCTGTCGCGGATGAAGGACGGCGCGCTTCTCGTCAACGTCGCCCGCGGCGGCATCGCGGATACCGGCGCAATCCTTGCCGAGGTGGGTCGCCTCACGTTCGCCCTCGACGTCACCGACCCAGAGCCGCTGCCCGCTGACCATCCGCTGTGGCGGGCACCGGGTGTGTTCATCACCCCGCACGTCGGCGGCAACACGACCGCCTTCCTCCCGCGTATCGGGCGCCTGATCACCGACCAGGTCCGCCGCTGGCAGTCGGGGGCAGAGCTGCGCAATGTGATCGTGTCCTAGGCTGGCGGCATGGCCCAGACACCCGATATGAAGCCCCGCAGCCGTGTGGTCACCGACGGCCTGGAGCGCTCCGCCGCCCGAGGCATGCTGCGCGCCGTCGGCATGGTCGATGAGGACTTCGCCAAGCCGCAGATCGGCATCGCCTCCTCGTGGAACGAGATCACCCCCTGCAACCTCTCCCTCGACCGGCTGGCCAAGGCCGCCAAGGAGGGCGTGCACGCGGCCGGTGGCTTCCCCATGCAGTTCGGGACCATCTCCGTCTCCGACGGCATCTCGATGGGCCATGAGGGCATGCACTTCTCCCTGGTCAGCCGCGAGATCATCGCCGACTCGGTCGAGGCCGTCATGCAGGCTGAGCGACTCGACGGCATGGTCAACTTCGCCGGCTGCGACAAGAGCCTGCCCGGCATGATCATGGCGGCGGCCCGCCTCGACCTGGCCAGTGTCTTCGTCTACGCGGGCTCGATCCTGCCCGGCCACGTCAAGCTCAGCGATGGCACCGAGAAGGATGTCACCATCATCGATGCCTTCGAGGCGGTGGGCGCGTGCGCACGCGGCCTCATGTCGCGCGAAGACGTCGACACGATCGAGCGCGCCATCTGCCCGGGTGAGGGTGCCTGCGGCGGCATGTACACCGCCAACACCATGGCCAGTGCCATCGAGGCCATGGGCATGTCGTTGCCCGGATCGTCAGCGCCTCCCGCGGTCGATCGCCGTCGCGATGGCTATGCCCGGCGTTCCGGCGAGGCCGTCGTCAATCTCATCCGCCAGGGCATCACGGCACGCGACATCATCACCCGACAGTCCCTCGAGAACGCCATCACCGTCGTCATGGCGCTGGGCGGATCCACCAATGCCGTCCTGCACCTCCTGGCTATCGCGCACGAGGCGGGCGTGCCGCTGGAGATGGAGGACTTCCATCGTGTCGGCGCCAAGGTGCCGCTGCTGGCGGACCTCAAGCCCTTCGGTCGCTACGTGATGAGCGATGTCGATCGTGTGGGAGGCGTGCCCGTCGTGCTTCGCGCGCTACTCGACGCCGGCCTGCTCCACGGAGACTGCCTCACGGTGACCGGCAAGACCATGGCGGAGAACCTGGCCGAGATCAATCCGCCGGATCCCGACGGCCAGATCCTGCACGCGTCGAATGACCCCCTGGCGCTGTCGGGTGGCATCACGATCCTGTCCGGCTCCCTGGCTCCGGAGGGGGCTGTCGTCAAGAACGCCGGTGTCCCCGTCGACGTCTTCGAGGGCGTGGCGCGAGTCTTCGAGCGTGAGCAGGCAGCGATGGCTGCACTCGAGGACGGCACCATCCAGGCCGGTGACGTCATCATCATTCGCTACGAGGGCCCCAAGGGCGGACCGGGCATGCGCGAGATGCTCATGATCACCGGCGCCATCAAGGGCGCGGGCCTGGGCAAGGACGTCCTGCTCATCACCGACGGCCGGTTCTCGGGCGGCACGACCGGCCTGTGCGTCGGTCACGTCTCGCCCGAGGCGGTCGACGGCGGGCCCATCGGCTTGATGAAGGAGGGGGACCGTGTGCGCATCGATGTCAAGGAGCGCACGCTCGACCTGCTGGTCGATGACGACGAGCTCGCGCGGCGCCGCGCTGACTTCACCCCGCTTCCTCCGCGTTATGACCGGGGTGTTCTGGCGAAGTACGCCCGGCTCGTGGGCTCGGCCTCACGTGGGGCCGTGTGCGACTGAGCGGCGGATGACCGACTCGTTGACCGATCCCCGCGCTACGTGGTCATAGGGTGTGACACATGAGCGAGCAGACCCCGAGCACGCCTGCGGGTTGGTACCCCGATCCGCAGAGCCCTGGCCAGCAGCGCTACTGGGACGGCACCGCGTGGGCTGCCGCCGCACCACCGCCTCCGGCCGCGGTGCCACCGGCGCCAGCGCCCGGCGCGATCCCGGAGACATCGACGAATGCCATCGTCGGCCTGGTGCTCGCGATCGTCTCGTGGTTCCTCTGCCCCGTCATCGCGGCGATCGCCGCACTGATCGTCGCTCGGTCGTCGGACAAGGAGATCGCGGCGTCCAGCGGCCGGGTCGGTGGGTCCGGCCTCAATACCGCCACGCGCATCATCGCGTGGATCAATATCGCTGTTGCCGTCCTCGCCGGCATCGTCATCGCGATTCTCGCCATTCTCGGTGTCGGACTCTTTGCCGGTGTGGCAGCGTCGCTCGATCCGGCCATCAACACACGCACCGGCCTGGCGGATGGCCAATACATCATGTCGCCCGAGCGTCGTGTGTCCCTCAACGAGGAGTGCAGCTATGGCGGCCCGGTGGCGTCCATGGAAGGCGGCCTGGCTGGCGACGTCACCGTCTACGGCGTGGGGCCGGTGCAGTGCCCTGACCTCGTGCAGGCGAATGCCGTTCTCTTCGAGGTGCGCGGCGGCACGGCGACGATCGTGCGCGTCGACTAGTTGCGTCACATATCGCGGTAGGCGTCCCAGTCGGCGCCTGTCGTCAAGCCCCCATCGATGACGAGGGACTGACCCGTCATCCACGACGAGGCGTTGCTGGCCAGGAAGACCACGGCGCCGACCAGCTCCTCGGGGGTGCCGAGACGCCCCATGGGGGTGACGTGGTCGAACCAGCGCTGACGATGCTCCTCGCCCCACAGCGGCCGGGTGAACTCGTTCTTGATGACGAAGGGCTCCAGGCAATTCACGCGGATGCCATCCTGCGCCCACTCGCGAGCGCAACTGCGCGTGAGAGACGTCACGCCTGCCTTCGTAGCGGCGTAGACGGAGATCGTGGTGAAGCTGAATCTCGCGCTCAGCGAGCTGAGGTTGACGATGCTCCCGCCCCCGGCTGCCTTCATCAGGGGGTGGGCGGCCTGGCTGGCGAAGTAGAGCGCGCGCAGATTGACGGCCACGATGGCGTCGAAGTCGTCGGGGGTGACGTCGTCGATGGGCTTGCGACGGTTGATGCCCGCGCTGTTGATCAGCACGTCCAGGCCACCCAGCGCAGCATGCGCATCGCGAACGACTGCGCCGGCGACGTCAGCATCGGCCAGGTCGGCGACGAGCATCTCGGCGTGACCCCCCGCGGCGGCGATGGCCTCCTGGAGCGGGGCCACCTTCTCGGCGCTGATGTCCTGCACCATCACTCGCGCACCGCGAGCGGCTAGGGCGTGGGCCAGCGTCGAGCCGATGGCGCCCCCCGCGCCCGTGATGAGGACGGCACGGCCGTCGAGGTCGAACAGGGGGTCGTTCACGCGGGCCTCCCGGGCAGGTCGATGACGTGCAGGGACGATGGGTCGGCCTCGATCGTGGCAGACATCGCCCCGGTCAGCACGACGGTGTGCCGATGCGCGCTGAGGTTGACCACGAAGGCTCGGGTGCGGCCAGAACCGGCGACCACGAGGGCATCGGCGACCTCCGGCTGGTCCGAGCGGGTCGGATGCACGCGGTCGTAGCTGACGAGATCGCGCAGCAGCGCGTAAACCGGGAACTCCTCGCCGGGTCGCGACGGAAAGGCGGCGGGGTCCGCGGATCCGGCATCTCGCTCGCGTAGGCCGCGCCAGCCGAGCGCCTCGAAGTAGGTGACGGCGTCGATCGTGCCCGCCTGTGCCAGCCCACGCAGGGACAGCGCCGTCCAAGCAGCCCCGAGCCACGTGCGCTGCCGCGCATCCACCGACGAGGGGAGCGGGGTATTGCTCGGATCCGCGGTGGGATCGGTGGCATTGGGGTTGTAGCGCGGCCGCAGGCTGATCGGGCCGACCGCGATCCGGGCGTTGCCCGCGATGCGCTGTGCATTGCGGGCGATCAACTCCTGGCTCGCGGTGTTCTGCAGGATCGAGCGATCGTCGGCAGCATGCACCTGGGGGTTGAGCCCGAACGACAGCCATGCCAACCCTGCGGTGTCCGGCGGCATGCGGTTCACCTCGGTGAAGTAGCGGTCTGTTCCCGCGCTCCATGGCAGGTCGTGACCCAGGACGTCCTGCGCGGCGCTCAGGGAAGCAGCCGATGTCACCTTCTCGTCCGCGCGGATCACCATCCACGAGTCCGCGAGGGGAGCGATATCGCGAACGACGTCCCGCAGCGATGCGTAGTCGTCGACATTCGCGAAGCGAACGCGCAGCCGGGTTCCGGTCGCCTGGGCGATCCCGGCAGCCTGCCGCAGCGCCTCGACGGGGTCGGCATCGTCGGTCACGGTGACCATGAGGTGGTCGAGTGAGAGCGCGCGGACAGCCGCAATCTCGTCATCGGTCCACGGGAAGTCGGTGGCCTGCGTGCCGATGGCGGGCACCGGCACCGTGGCCTCGGCCACCTCGATCGTCACGAACTCCGGCGCGACGACGATGTCCGGTGCCTCGCCATCGACCGTCACGGTCACGGACTGCGCGATCTCATCGCTTGGCTGCACCTCGACGGGGAAGGGCAGCGAGATGGGGGTGCAGTAGGTCTTGTAGGACGCGTCGCTCCAATTGCGGTGGTCCTCGGTCTCGAAGGTGTCGCCGTCGAAGGCCACCCGCACGAGCGTGCCCGGCGTGCCGGGGTACTCCATGGCGCGGATGTCGCGGAAGGGTTGGTGCGGGGAGATGGCGTCGGGGAAGGCCGACGCTGCTGTCGAACCATCGGGGGCGGTGATGGTGCACTCCCGGCCGGCGAAGCCATCCATGGGATGCAGCACGCACAGCCCAAGTCGATTGCGCAGGAACGGCGTACCCGTTGCTCCGCGCATGGCATAGCGCAGGGTGCCGTCCACGTCGCCGGTGATCTCCGCCGACCACGTGAAGTCCGAGGCATCGAACGTGCCGCGCGCTCGCAGGGAAATGCGGAAGCGATCGGCACCCGCATCGATGGCCTCGTCCTCAATGATCCACGGCCTCGCGGTCCAGTTGCGGTCCTGGAAGACGACGTAGATCCGGCGCACGATCTCGAGGTCGCCGAGGCGAATCGCGCGCAGGTCACCGGAGTCGTAGTCCAATCGCAGCGGGCCCGCGGTCAGTCGCACGGGAGCCGTCACGTCGCGCTGCCGACGCGGTAGGGCAGTCCCGTCTCCAGCGACTCGTAGGCGCCGAGCGTGAGTTCCATCGTGCGCAGGGTGTCGGCGCCGCTGGTCTCGGGCTCGCGGCCGGTGCGCAGGCACTCGACCCAGTGGCGCTGGAGGGTGACGACGCTGTCCTGGATGCCGTTCCACGGGCGCGAGGCCCACGTGTGCTCGGGGATCTGCAGGTCTTCGACCGTCACCGTTGCCCCGGACATGCGCGCGGCCGAGTCACCGACGTCGACCGGATGCGAGACGACCTCGAGGCGGTAGTCCTGGCCGAGCGTGATCGCGCCCTTAGTGCCCTCGAGGGTGACGAAGGCCTGCGGATACGTCGAGTGGTCGGAGAACGTCTCGTAGCTCGCATCGGCGATGGCCGTGGCGCCGGGCATCCGCATGATGACGGTGGCGACATCCTCGCCGACGATGCGCGGATTGACCTTCAGTGCCTCGGCGTAGAGGGACTCCGGCTCGCCCATGAAGAAGCGCGTGAGGTCGAACAGGTGCACGGCGACGTCGGCGATGATCATCCGCTCGCTGTCGAGCAGCCATGGCTGCGGCGTGTAGCAGTCGTGGAAGCTGCGGAAGCTGAAGCGCCCGAAGAACGGCCGCCCGATGGTGCCCGCATCGAGCACCTCCTTGACCCGGCGCATCGGGTACTGGAACCGGAAGTTCTC
>CAINGG010000309.1 GCA_903848435.1 uncultured Actinomycetes bacterium
CGGCGGCGGAGACGAAGTAGGCATCGACCGCCTGCACGTGCTTGGGGTCAGGCTCACCTCGCCAGCGACTCATGAAGCGCTCGACGACCGTCGAGGCCTCGTCGATGCGCTGCTGGGGGATCATCGGCAGCCCCAGGCCGCGCGCCGACTGCGCGACGAAGGACATCGCCATGACGGATACGTGGGCGAGGTTCTCGCGCGCGGTGTCATCGTCGATGTCGAGCAGGGGCTTGAGCCCCCAGGCGGGTGCCAGCATGGCGATGGCGGACTGCACGTCGACGCGAACGTCACCGGAGTGCACGGGGATGGGGTAGGGCTCGGCGGGCGGCAGGCCGGGATTGAACTCGTTGTCGACCAGCAGCCCCCACACATTGCCGAAGGAGACGCGACCGACGAGGTCCTCGATGTCGACGCCGCGGTAGCGCAGGGCGCCGCCGTCTCGGTCAGGCTCGGCGATCTGGGTCTGGAAGGCGACGACGCCCTCGAGCCCCGGGACGAACTCCGACATGCCCCCATTCAACCCAGCCGCG
This sequence comes from uncultured Actinomycetes bacterium, assembly GCA_903848435.1. GTDB lineage: Bacteria > Actinomycetota > Actinomycetes > S36-B12 > S36-B12 > Mxb001. The sequence goes on from CAINGG010000309.1 coordinate 531, forward strand.
CCCCGGCCGGCGCAGGCGGGGAGGCCGTGATGGGATGCGGGGGTGTCCGAGCAGCGCGACCTGCGCGACCTGAGGGTCCACTACGACAAGGGCACCTTGTCGGAGTCGGACCTGGCGGGCTCGCCGCTAGACCAGTTCCGCGCCTGGTTTGTCGACGCGGCATCGGCCCGTCTCGCCGAGCCCAACGCCATGGTCCTCGCGACGGTGTCGTCCGACGGCGTGCCCAGTGCCCGCACCGTGCTGCTCAAGGACGTCGATGCGCGCGGGTTCGCTTTCTACACCAACCTCGGGTCGCGCAAGGGCACCGAGCTTGCCGCCACGCGGCAGGCCTCGCTGGTCTTTCCCTGGTACGACCTGCATCGCCAGGTCGTCGTGATCGGCGAGGCCGTCGAAGTGCCGCGCGAGGAAGCAGCCGGCTACTTCGCATCACGGCCGCGCGAGTCGCGGCTCGGCGCGTGGACCAGCCGTCAGTCGCAGGTGATATCCGACCGCTCCGTGCTTGACGATCGCTACGCCGAGGTTGCCGCGCGCTTCCCCGACGACGTTCCGCTGCCGGACTTCTGGGGCGGGTGGATCGTCGTCGCGCAGACCGTCGAGTTCTGGCAGGGGCGCGAGTCGCGCCTGCACGATCGGCTGCGCTTCCGGCGTACGCGTGTCGACGCGACCCTCGCCGACAGCTCGGGCTGGATCGTCGAGCGGCTGTCGCCCTGACGTGGCCCGGATCTTCGCCGACCTGACCCCGCTCCGTGAGAGCGCGCCATTTCGGCGCATGTGGATCGGCCACAGCATCGGCACGGCCGGCCAGCAGATGGCCGCGGTTGCCGTCGCCCTGCAGATCTACGACCTGACCGGATCCTCCCTGGCGGTCGGCCTCACCGGCCTTTTCCAACTCGTGCCGCTGGTGGCACTCGGGCTGTACGCCGGTGCGGTACTCGACCGATTCGACCGTCGCACGGTGGCACTCTGGTCGACGGTCGGCCAATGGGCGTGCACCGTGGGCCTGGTCGCACAGTCGCTCCTAGGCCTGGGCTCCGTGCCGGTGCTCTATGCGCTCATCGCCGTGCAGTCGGGCTTCTTCGCGTTCAGCAATCCTGCGCGGCAATCGATCATCCCGCGCCTGATTCCCACCAACCTGCTGCCTGCTGCCAATGCGCTCACGACCTTGACGTGGAGCATCGCGTTCACGCTGGGCCCCGTGCTCGGCGGCCTGCTCGTCGCGGCCGCAGGCACCGTCACGATCGTCTACGCACTCGATCTCGTGCTCTTCGCGGTGGCGGTCTGGGCCATGTGGAGACTCCCGGCCCTCCCGCCCGAGGCAGCGATCGAGGGAGCGCCTCGCGGATGGGCGAGCGTGCTCGAGGGCCTGCGCTTCCTCAAGGGCAAGCGCAACCTGCAGATGACGTTCTACCTCGACCTGGTCGCCATGGTCTTCGGCATGCCGCGCGCGCTCTTCCCGGCCATCGCGACGATGTGGTACGGCGGTTCCGTCGCCGACGTCGCGCTCGTGGTGGGCTTGCTCTCCGCCGCCCCGGCGGTCGGTGC
>CAINGG010000310.1 GCA_903848435.1 uncultured Actinomycetes bacterium
CGACAAGCCGAAGAAGGCCACCAAGGCTGCGGCCAAGGCCGACGACAAGCCGAAGAAGGCCACCAAGGCTGCGGCCAAGGCCGATGACAAGCCGAAGAAGGCCACCAAGGCCGCAGCCAAGTCCGACGACAAGGCTGCCAAGGCGGGCGCCATTCCCACCCCGCTGGTCCAGGCTCCCGATCCTGCTGCTGCCGAGCCGGTCAAGGGCCGGCGTACGCGCGGCAAGGCCGAGGACGCTGCCGATTCGACACCTGATGCCGGGGATGAAGGTTCCGCCAGCCGCCGCCGTCGCCGCCGGGGCGGTCGAGGTCGCCGCGGCACAGGCGCGGACGGCGCCGATGAGACCACTGAGACCGCTGGCGATGCCGACGGAGACGACGGAGACGACCGCGAGGGCGGCTCCTCGCGCCGCCGCCGCCGTCGCCGGCGCCGTGGCCAGGACACCGGCCCGGAGGCCGACGATCCGGAGCGCACCGTTGTCCGGGTTCGCGAGCCGCGCACCCGAGGCTCTGACGAGTCGTCGTCACTGAAGGGCTCGGTGCGCCTGGAGGCCAAGCGCCAGCGCCGCCGCGAGGGCAGGGACGCCGGCCGGCGTCGTGCTCCGATCCTGACCGAGGCTGAGTTCCTCGCTCGTCGCGAGTCCGTCGACCGGGTCATGGTCGTCCGCGAGAGCGATGGCCGCACGCAGATCGCCGTACTCGAAGACGGTGTCCTCGTCGAGCACTACGTCGATCGCGGATCGTCGTCCTCCATGGTGGGCAACGTCTACCTCGGGCGCGTGCAAAACGTCCTGCCGTCGATGGAGGCCGCCTTCGTCGACATCGGGCGGGGCCGCAACGCCGTGCTCTACGCCGGCGAAGTCAACTGGGATGCCGCAGGCCTCGATGGCCAGCCGCGCCGGATCGAGATGGCGCTCAAGTCCGGCGATCCCGTGCTGGTTCAGGTGACCAAGGACCCGCTGGGCCATAAGGGTGCCCGGCTCACGAGCCAGGTGTCCCTGCCGGGCCGCTACCTCGTTTACGTCCCTGATGGCTCGACCACGGGCATCAGTCGCAAGCTGCCCGACACCGAGCGCAGTCGCCTCAAGGCCATCTTGAAGAAGGTCGTCCCCGAAGGCGCCGGCGTGATCGTGCGCACGGCCGCCGAGGGCGCCTCCGAGGAGGAGCTGACTCGCGACATCACTCGCCTGCAGGCGCAGTGGGAGGACATCGAGAAGAAGAAGGCCACGGCGACGCCGCCCGCCCTGCTGAGTTCCGAGCCCGACCTCGCGATCAAGGTCATCCGCGATGTCTTCAACGAGGACTTCTCCAAGGTCGTCGTCTCGGGCTCGCAGGCGCGCGATGAGGTCAAGGACTACGTCGGTTCGATTGCGCCTGACCTCATGGAGCGCGTGGAGGTCTGGACGGGCCCGGATGATGTCTTCTCGTCCTATCGGGTGGAGGAGCAGCTCACCAAGGCTCTCGACCGCAAGGTCTGGCTCCCCTCCGGAGGCTCGCTCGTCATCGATCGCACCGAGGCGATGACCGTCATCGACGTCAACACCGGCAAGTTCACCGGACAAGGCGGCAACCTCGAAGAGACCGTGACGAAGAACAACCTCGAGGCTGCCGAGGAGATCGTGCGGCAGCTACGCCTGCGTGACGTCGGGGGCATCATCGTCGTCGACTTCATCGACATGGTCCTCGAGAGCAATCGTGATCTCGTTGTTCGGCGTCTCGTCGAGTGCCTGGGACGCGACCGCACGAAGCATCAGGTGGCAGAGATCACCTCCCTCGGCCTGGTCCAGATGACGCGCAAGCGCATCGGGCAGGGGCTGATCGAAGCCTTCGCCACCACGTGCGAGTCCTGCGGCGGCCGGGGTCATCACGTCTCGCTGCACCCGGCTCCTACCGAGGCACCAGCCAGGGCCGGGCGCCGCAAGGGCAAGGGGGTCGACCCCGCTGACGTGGTGGCGGCCAGCCTGGGCCTCGCGGCCGAATCCGATGAGGCCCCCGCCGAAGGCGACGAGGCCCCATCAGAGGCCTCCTAGTGAGGGGCGATTGGCCCGCCGGGCCGAGCGTCCGGTAACCTCTCTCTTCGGCCCGAGGCACGTTCCGGGCCGCACGAGCCCCCGAAGGAGTTCACGTGTACGCGATCGTCCGCGCAGGCGGCCGGCAGGAGAAGGTCGCTGTCGGCGATGTCGTCGTGCTTGACCGCGTCTCCGCCGAGCCCGGTGACTCCGTGCGACTTCCCGCCGTCCTCGTCGTCGACGACGGCGCCGTGACCGCCGACCCCGCCAAGCTGGCCAAGGTCAACGTCACCGCGGAGGTCGTGGCCCACGAGCGCGGCCCCAAGATCCGCATCCTTCGCTACAAGAACAAGACCGGCTACCGGCGTCGCCAGGGCCACCGCCAGGACCTCACCCGTGTCAAGGTGACCGCCATCGAGACGAAGGCCTGATCATGGCTCATAAAAAGGGCGCTTCCAGCTCCAAGAACGGCCGCGACTCCAACTCCCAGCGCCTGGGTGTCAAGCGGTTCGGCGGCCAGGTGGTCAACGCTGGCGAGATCATCGTGCGTCAGCGCGGCACCCACTTCCATCCGGGCAACAACGTCGGGCGCGGCGGCGACGACACCCTCTTCGCGCTCAGTGCGGGTCGCGTGGAGTTCGGCACCTTCCGCGGGCGCCGCGTCGTCAACGTCGTCGAGGCCTGATCCCGGCGGTCGCCTGACCGCCAGTGCACAGGGGTGCCCTCGTGACCTCCTTCGTTGATCGCGTCACCCTCTACGCCGCCGCCGGTGATGGTGGCAACGGCTGCGCGTCCGTGCGCCGCGAGAAGTTCAAGCCGCTCGCCGGCCCTGATGGGGGCAATGGCGGCCGCGGTGGAGACATCACCCTCGTCGTCGACCCCAGCGTGACGACGCTGCTGCCCTTCCACCATCGCCCCCACCACAAGGCACCCCATGGCCGTCCGGGCCAGGGCTCCAACCGTCACGGGGCCGACGGCGACGACGTGATCCTGCCTGTGCCCGATGGCACGGTGGTCACCGATGCTTCTGGCGAGGTGCTTGCCGATCTCACCGGGCCCGGGGTCTCCTACGTCATCGCGCGCGGTGGCCGAGGCGGGCTGGGCAATGCGGCCCTGGCATCACCGCGCCGGCGCGCACCGGGCTTCGCGCTCCTGGGCGAGCCGGGGGAGCAGCGCGATGTCGTCCTGGAATTGAAGTCCGTCGCCGACGTGGCGCTCGTGGGATACCCGAGTGCGGGCAAGTCCAGCCTGGTCGCGGCGCTGTCGGAGGCCAAGCCCAAGATCGCGGACTATCCCTTCACCACTCTCGTGCCCAACCTGGGCGTCGTCACGGCCGGCGACACCACCTACACCGTCGCCGACGTACCCGGACTCATCCCCGGAGCCAGTGAAGGGCGTGGGCTCGGGCTGGAATTCCTGCGGCACGTCGAGCGGTGCTCGGTGCTCGTGCATGTCATCGACTGCGCCTCGCTGGAGTCCCAGCGAGAACCCCTTGCAGATCTCGACGTGATCGAGGCCGAACTTGCGGCGTACGGCGGCCTCGACGACAGGCCACGCCTCGTCGCGCTCAACAAGGTCGACCTGCCCGATGGCCGGGTGGTCGCCGACATGGTGCGCCCCGAACTCGAGGCGCGTGGCATCCCGGCCTTCGAGGTCTCCGCGGTCACCCACGAGGGCCTGCGCGAGCTCTCCTTCGCCATGGCCGCGCGCGTCCGCGAGCACCGGGAGGCCACGGCCGTCGTCGTGACTCCGCGCATCGTGCTGAGTCCCAAGGCCGTCGACGATGCCGGCTTCGAGGTGCGCGCCGACACCGACCCGGCCAACGGCGAGCCGATCTTCCGCGTCCTGGGCACCCGCCCGGAGCGATGGGTGCGCCAGACCGACTTTGCCAACGACGAAGCGGTCGGCTACCTCGCCGATCGACTCGCCCGGCTCGGCGTGGAAGACGCGTTGCTCAAGTCGGGCGCATCCCCGGGTAGCACCGTGGTCATCGGCCCCGGCGATGATGCCGTCGTGTTCGACTGGGAGCCGACCATCGGCGCTGGTGACGCTGCCACGCGGGGCCCGCGCGGCACGGATCGGCGATTGGACGGCTCATGAGCCCGCAGTCGACCCGCGCCGCGGTCGCCAAGGCCGCACGCATCGTGGTCAAGGTCGGATCATCGTCGCTGGCCCTTCCGGGCGGCGGTGTTGACACGGCCCGCGTGCGGGAGCTGGTCCACGTGCTGTCGGAGCGCGCTGCCGCGGGCTCGCAGGTGCTCCTCGTCTCCAGCGGTGCTATCGCGACGGGATTTCCCCGCCTCGGCCTGTCCCGACGCCCCCGCGACCTGGCCACTCAGCAGGCGGCGGCCAGCGTCGGCCAGGGGCTCCTGCTCTCGGAGTGGTCCTCCGCGTTCGCAGACCGCGGCATCACCGTCGGACAGGTGCTGCTGACGGCTGACGACATGACCCGGCGCACGCACTATCGCAACGCCCAGCGCACCCTGGAGAAGCTCCTGGAGATGCGCGTCGTACCCATCGTCAACGAGAACGACACCGTTGCCACCGACGAGATCAAGCTCGGCGACAACGATCGCCTGGCTGCGCTCGTCGCGCACCTGGTGCATGCCGACGCACTCGTGCTGCTGTCGGATGTCGACGGTCTCTACGACGGCCCGCCCAGCAAGGGCGGCTCACAGCTCATCTCCTCCGTGGCCGACCCTGCCGACCTATCCGGCGTTGCTGTGGGCGGCATCGGCGAGGCCGGCGTCGGCCTGGGCGGCATGGCGACCAAGGTCGAGGCGGCGCGCATCGCTACGGCGGCCGGCGTCCCCGTGGTCCTGGCGCGCGCCTCTGCGGCCGCCGATGCGCTTGCTGGCCGCGAGGTGGGCACCGTCTTTCTCCCGACGGGGCGGCGCACTCCCACCCGTCTCCTCTGGCTCACGCACGCCAGCACGCCGCAAGGGCGGCTCTACCTGGATGACGGCGCGGTGAACGCGGTGACCAAGGGGCGCAAGTCCCTGCTGCCCGCGGGTGTGACGAGAGTGGAAGGTGACTTCTCCGCGGGCGATCCGGTGGATCTTCTGGACCAAAACGGCCACGCGGTGGCCCGCGGTCTGGTCAACTTCGATGCGTCGGAGCTACCCGGGCTCATTGGCCGGTCGACGCGAGACCTAGCTCGCGAGCGAGGTCCCGCATACGAGCGGGAGGTCATCCACCGCGATGACCTGGTGATCCTCGACGGGAGTCCGACCAGGCCATAGGCCTGTTCTCGGGAGGGAGGCGCGCGTGGAGCCTCCGACTGCGCCGGACGATCGCTCGCTGTGGTTTGTCACCGTCACCCTGGCCGGTGCATCGGTGCCCGCGCGCGACATTCGCGAAGCTCTCGAGCGGCTCTCGCACGAGCACCCCTTCCTACTCTCCGGCCGCTACGCCGCCGATCGCGCAGAGATCCGCTACTGGGAGGAGGCACCGGACGCCACGTGCGCCGCCGATCTCGCGCTGCGACTGTGGGACGAGCATCGCGATTCGGC
>CAINGG010000311.1 GCA_903848435.1 uncultured Actinomycetes bacterium
ACAACTCCACGGCTCTGAACACTCTTTCCCTACACGACGCTCTTCCGATCTTGCGCACGCATCGCTCGCCATCCGCCTCTGCCTTACAGGGTGCGGTGCTCCCCGAATCGCCGATGATGAAGACGAGTCCGGACTCCTTGGGGATGATGAAGTCCGAACTGCTGTCGATGAAGTACGGGTGGACGATGAGGTCCTGGTCAACCTTGAGCTGGCCATGGCACGCCGATGGAGTGGTGCAGCCGGACAGGTCCCAATCGGACGGGACGACGTCCTCATCCAGCGAGAGGGCGCAGTACTCCACCGGCCCGTTGTTGGACTGATAACCCGCTGCGATAACTGCCTCGACCCAGGGTCCCTTCGAGCACACTCCCGAGACGTGGCGTAGGTCCACGCCGAGCGGCTCCGCCTTCGCGCGCTGACGCTCGAGGTCCTCCACCATCTCCTCGAGGGTGGGCTCTCCTTGGCCACCGACGTCGGCGTGCACGGCGGTGCCATGTCCCATGGCCTTGAGGTCGTCGATGACAGTGCTATCCCACTTCACGACAGCGTCGAGGAACACCTCACTGAACTCGAAGGTCACGATGGCGCCGTGGTCTGACGCGATCTCCGCGAATGTCGTGATCGCGGTGACATGTCGGTCGAACTGGCCCTCGTCGCGAGCCTCTTGCTGGTATCCCTCGACATGGATGGACATGCCGAGCAGGAGAGGGTTGTCGGATCGCACGGAATGAGCGGGCGTGTCGACGATGGGCAGGGCCGCCTGTGCGGTGGCAGCCCCGCTGAATGAGCCGGTCACCACGACGGCAAGGGCCAGGATCCACTTCATGGCAGGAGTGTGGCAGCGCTTACGTACGCTTTGCGCGGCAAATTTCGGAATGGGTAGGCGCCGTGGATCAAATCGCCCAGAGGTGCCCGTCGCTGCCGGCGAACTCAAGGATGCCGGCCCCGCCGCGTGAGTGCGGCTACGACTCGTCGGCCTCGCGCACCTTCGTCTGGGCCGATGCATCTTCAACTCCGTCGGCCAGGCCCTTGACGGTCCCGCCTGCCGCATGGCCAATCACATCGGCGACGTCTTCGACGCCATGGAGGGTGTGCTTGCCCGCATCTTCAAGATCCTTCTTGTCCTTCTCGCTCATTGCCAGCGTCTCCCTGGGTCATGTGGTGCTTGTCGCCATCCTAGCATGCCTCGGTGCGAAGACGTTATGCCAGTCGCGAGACCTCCCCTGTTGCCCGCTAGCGCGCCTCGTCCCTAGGTCAGCACTGCGACGAGCGTGATGGCGACGGCACCCACGACGACCAGGGCGATGATGCCCCACAGGAATCCGAATCGGATGCGCTTGTTGAGGGCTTCGCCAGCAGGGCCCTCGAATTTGTGCTCGTGGTAGAGGTACGCACCGACGATCCCGCTGGCCATGACGAGTCCGAGCGCCAGATAGCCAACCATGACAGACGCGTCCCAGACGGTGAGGTAGCCGACGGATCCGACACCCCCGCTGGTGAAGAGATAGAAGATCGTGAGCCCGACTAAGGCGGTACCCGCGGTCCGCAATTGAATGTCGTTACGGCCGAGGAAGAGCGTGGCGGCTCCGAGGAGAATGAAGATGAGTAGCGGGATGTAGTACTTCGTGATGCTGGCGATCGTGCTGCGTCCGATCGGGATGTCGAATTCCGCCCGTGAGTAGGTCTCGTTGAGGGCGACCGAGCGGTGCTCTGACGTGGTGAAGGTGAATGGCTCGACTATCCATCCCGGGACACCGACGTCCGGATTGACTTCGCTACGGCTCATTTCCGGGACGAACGCGAGCTGATCCACCGTCAGAAGGTCGTGCTGGACGATGATCGGGAGGTTCTGGGTGTCGAAGGGGAATAGACGAAGGTCCGGTTGAAAGACAAAAGTGGCGGACACGCGCCACCATTTGCTGGTGGTCTCGTCGAGGGATACCTCAGCGGTGTAGGCGTTGGCATTGACCAGGTCCCACTCGTCCGCTTGACATGGCTCTGCGCACATGACCCCCAGGTAGAAATTCGCGTGGAACGTGCCCTGCTCCAAGTCCACGTTCGACAGGCTCTTGACGACGATCCCGAGTCGGGCGGTCGCGGCCGTAGAGTCGGCAGTAGCTCCTGCGCCGATCGGCGCGGTGGCACGAGCAGGAGCCGCGAAGGCGAGGACGCCAAAGGCCGCCGTGACGGCCAGCAGCGCAACGAGCCAGGCGACTCGAAGTCGCATCTCTGCCTGCATCGCTTGCCTCACCTCAGATCCCCTCTCAGCCCAGACAGAGCCGGCTTACGCCGAGGTGTGAGACTGGCTAGCCCTTCGTGGCCTTGACGGTGGCGCGGATCGTGCCCAGACCCTGACCGACCTTGAAGAGGTTCTTGCCAGCACCAGCGTTCATTCTGTCGACAACGACCTGGTTCTTGGTCAGGTAGAGATCGCCGTGCCAAATCTGAGTTGTCACTTTGCCCTTCTTTGACGTGTGGTGCACCGCCCAGTTCTTGATGGTGAACACCTCCACCAAAGTGCCACCGACCGTAAGCGAGACAGTCCCCGTGCCGTTGTCTTTCGTTGTTATGACTGGGTCTGTGCCGGCCCTGGTGCCACCAGCAAGCAGGATGCCGTTGCCCTCGACTCCGACGATGGGGAAGGTCAAGGAGTACCCCTCCTTCTTGGCAGGAGCCACCACGACGATGCGATTCGCGATGGCCTTTAGCTCCCTATCGAACGTGATGTTGGTATTCCCCGAGTACGACACCTTCGCCGCCGGGGGCGCTGCCGAGGAGGTAGGAGTCACGACTGCAAGTCCGGCTCCAGCGACGAGAAAAGCGCTGCCGGCGCTGACGATCTTGGTCATAGTCCGCATAGAGTTCTCCCATTCGTGATCGGGGCTTGGATTTTAGCCGCTCAAGTGTTTGCGAATGCCACCTTTGAGCGCAAGTCATTATCTTAGGATGGCCGCGTGCGGCGCAGGGTCGTCGTTGCTTCGGGGCTCCGGCTGTCTGACGAGCCAGGATTAGTAGGGGAGGCTGCATGGAGATCAGCCTCGATGACGCCTACGCGCTGAGTTCCCCGGAGCAGGCACGGCAGTTCTACGCGAAGTGGGCTGCGACCTACGAGACGGAATTCGTGGTGTCAGCGGGCTACCTGCATCCGAGGGTGATTGCCGAGATCTTCGACTCGTGCGTCCCTGACGTCACGTCAGCGGTGGACGCCGGAGCCGGCACGGGGCTGGTCGGCGCTTACCTGTGCAGACTGCGACCTGCGCTCGCCCTCGACGGCATTGACCTCTCGGCAGAGATGCTTGCGGTAGCTGACGCCAAGGGGGTCTACCGCCATCTCTATGAGCGCGATCTCACGCGGCCGGTGCTTGAGACGGCAGCGCCGTACGACGCCCTGATCAGCATCGGGCTCTTCACGCACGGCCACCTTGGGCCGGAGGCCCTGGCCAACCTTCTACCGCTCGTGCGGCCTGGTGGATACGCCGTGATCGGCGCCAACGAAAGCCACTTCCACGAGCACGGTTTCGAGAATGCACTTGTCTCCCTCGGAGTTTCCGACCTTGAACTGCGTCGCGTCCATGTCTACGACGAGGGCAGCGAGCACCGTGACTCCCTCAATGTGGTGTCCATCTTCCGCGTACCTGAATAACAGAGGTGCCTCGGGGAGCCGTCGCTTCACTCCTCCCAAATTCGGAGAACCAAGACTCACCGGATCACCCACGCGGGTAGGCTCGGCCGATGC
>CAINGG010000312.1 GCA_903848435.1 uncultured Actinomycetes bacterium
GGTCAGCCGATCGAGCACCGCGCGCTGCTCGGGGGTCTGCACCATGTCGAGGAGGCCGCCGGCACCTCGCTGGCCCGACCGAAGGCCTGACAGCGCCCGCGAGATCGCGCTGCCAGCATCGAGATCAGCGGCCTTCAGATAGGCGTGCACCTCGGCGGTGAAGTGATCGGATAGCCAGGGCACGGCACCGAACTGCACCCGGTGTGTCTCCTCGTGCAGGCACACCCAAAGCCGGAAGTCGGTCGGGTCGACGTCGAGTTGGGTCTCCGCATGCACGATGTTGGGCGCGACGAGAAGCAGCCGCCCCTGCCCGCCGAACGCCTCGAACTGCCCGAGCACCTTGCCGGACAGCCATGACAGCACCACGCCCATCTGCACGGCGGTGACGCGAGAGCCGACGGCACGCGTCACGGCACCCGGCTCGCGATCGCGCATCAGGTGCGCGACCGGCTCGATGGCGGTGCGGAACTGATCGACATTGGAGGAGATCCATTCGGGCCTGCCGACCACGACCGAGCGATGCTCCTCGAAGGGCGCCTCGAGGCCCGTGACATCGAGGACGGGTCCGACGGCGCGCTCGCTCGCCCGGCGCAACTGCCGCACGACCGCCTCGACCTGCGCGCGTGACGCAGCGGGCCCAGCCGGTGCCAGCCGGATGCCGGTGGATCGGGCGAGCTGCCAGTCGACGAGGTCGTTCACCCCTTGACTGTACGTCGCCCCGCTAGCCGGAGCAGGAGCAGACGGCGAGTGCGGCAGCGGCGCTGTCGAGCGCGGCCCGGGCGGAGTAGACGTCTCCGGACTCATCAGACATGAAGGCAAAGACGAGGAGACGGCCATCGGCATCGACCACGGTGCCAGCAAGCGTCGTGACGCCAGCCAGTGTGCCCGTCTTGGCACGCACGACCCCCGCCCCATCCGCTGCACTCGCGTCGAAGAAGCGGTCGTTGAGCGTGCCGGTGAGGCCGGCGATCGGAAGGCCCGTGATGATCGGCCAGCTCCACGACGGACTCGTCGGTCCGGCCACCGCGGCCATGACTGATGCCAGGGTGAGTGGCGATGCCTGATCGTCGTACGACAGGCCGCTGCCGTCGGTCGAGATCAGCCCGGTGGTCGGTATGCCGAGCGCATCGAGCGCAGCCTTGGTGGCGAGCGCACCGGACTCGAAGGACCCCGTGCCCGTGAGCTCAGCGCCGGCGAGGTGGGCCAGTTGCTCGGCCATGTCGTTGTCCGACTCGGTGAGCATGGTCTCGACCATGGTGGCCAGCGGCACCGACTCGGTCGTGGCGATGACGCTGCCGACGGCAGAGCCAGGTTGGGGCTCATCGACCGACAGGCCACGCTCAGCCAAAAGCGCGGCGAAGAGGGTTGCCGCAGCCAGGGCCGGGTCGCGCTCGCGAGCGCCCAGGCCCGGCACGCGCGCGCGATCGACGATGAGGGCAGAGACGGGTGCCGCGACGCCGAGCTCGGGATACGACGGATCCCACCCGGGCGCGATGGGCGGGCCGCTGAAGAGCGACGTGTCGTAGCGCAGCGCGATCGGCGTACCGCCGTCGACCTGTGCGGACACCTGGTCGGCGAGATCCGCTAGCGACGACCCGTCAGCTGCGACGGACGCCAGCGTCGGATCCCCGGCACCGACGATGGTCAGCGCCGACGTCGCCTTGTCATAGGTGACGGTCGTGACGATCCGGTGATCGGGACCCAAAGCGCTCAGGATCGACACGGCGGTGAAGACCTTCTCGTTGGACGCCGTCGACTTCGGCTGCGCGCCATCCAGGTCGTAGACGACGTCGCCGGTGGCCACATCGATGACCACGGCACCGACCGATGAGCCCAGTGCAC
>CAINGG010000313.1 GCA_903848435.1 uncultured Actinomycetes bacterium
ACCCTCGCGCCTCGTCGTGGGCGAGGTCCGTCAGGCGGAGGCCCTCGACCTGCTCGTGGCGATGAACAGCGGCATGCCCGCAGCCGCCACGCTGCACGCGAACTCGGCCCGCGAGGCCGTCACCAAGCTGTGCACCCTTCCCCTCCTCGCGGGCCAGAACATTTCGGCTGACTTCGTCGTTCCGACGGTGGCCGGGTGCGTCGACATCGTGATCCACACGGCGACCGGCCGGGATGGCCGTCGGCGCGTGCAGGAGATTGCCGCTCTGCCTGGCCGGGTCGAGGAGGGCACGGTGGAGATCGCCGATCTCTTCACGTTGCGTCAGGGTCGACTGACGAGGGGCACCGGATTCCCGCCGCACGCCGACCGTTTCGAGGCCGCGGGGTTTGACGTGGCCGCGCTCCTTGCCGCTGGACCGAGGGCCGCCTGATGGGCATCGTGATCGGCCTGCTCGTGGGCATCGGCCTCCTTCTGGTGCTGCTCGGCGTCACCTCCGAGCCGTCGGTCAGCAAGCGCGGTCCCTCGCGCCTGACTCGCTTGATCGACCGGTCGGGACTGGAGCGCGTGACCCCGGGCGCCCTGGTCGGTGCCTGCGCCGGACTCGGGATCGTCGGTGGCTTCGTGATCCTGGTGGTGACGAGCCTGCCGTCGGCCGCCCTCCTCGGCGCCGTTGTGCTGGGTTACGTGCCGGTGCTCGTCCTGCGTCGGCGGGCGCGTCAGCGCGCCAAGGCCCTGCGATCGTGCTGGCCCGACGCGGTCGACCTCCTCGCATCTGCGGTGAAGGCCGGCCTCTCGCTGCCCGAAGCCGTCGTCGACCTCGCCGTGCGCGGACCTGAGCCACTGCGGCCAGCCTTCGCGCGCTTCGCCGCCGAATACCGAGCCACCGGCTCCTTCGACCAGGCACTGGGGGTCCTCACACTCGTGCTACGCGATCCCGTGGCTGATCGCGTCATCCTCTCCCTGAAAACGGCCCGCGAGGTAGGGGGCACGGACCTCGGCAAGGTGCTCGCGACCTTGAGCGACTTCGTTCGGCAGGACGCACGCTCGCGCGGAGACATCGAGGCCCGCCAGAGCTGGACGGTGAATGCCGCCCGCGTCGCAGTGGCGGCACCGTGGATCACTCTCCTGCTGCTGTGCACCCGCCCGGAGGCCGTGGCCGCTTATCGCACGCCCACCGGCACGTTGATCCTCATCGTTGCCGCAGCCCTATCGGTCGTCGCCTACCGCGTGATGATCGCCTTCGGTCGCTTGCCCGATGAACCGCGGGTGCTGCGATGAGCGGTGCAGGAGCTCTGCTGGGGCTCATCTTCGGTGCCGGGGCCATGCTGGCCATGGCCGGACTTCTGGCGCTGCGCCCTGCGCGCCTTGCCGATCGTCTCGTACGTGGCGGTAGCCCGGCTCCGCACGCGCAGGGCCCGCTCGGCGCGCTCATCGACATCGCACGCCCCATGGTCGACGCACTGTCGCGATTCACGGGCCGGCATCGTGACGGTGACGCGGCACTCGTTCGCCAGTTGAGTCGCGCGGGTCGGTCGACTGATGTCATGCGGTATCGCTTGGAGCAGGCACTCTGGGGCGCGGGCGGGCTGCTCGCCGGTGCGCTGCTGCTCCTGGCCTCGGCGGCGCGAAGCCAGTCGGTCACTCTGCCTCTCGCACTGCTGATCCTCGCCTTGTCGGCCCTCGGCGGCGTACTCCTGCACGGCCGCCGACTCGCGGCGCAGGTTCGCCGCCGCGGCCGTCGGATGTCCGAGCAACTGCCGGCGGCTGCTGAGCTCCTTGCCTTCGCCGTGTCCGCGGGGGAGTCGCCGGTGGCCGCACTGGATCGAGTGTCGCGGAGCCTGGGCGGCGATCTCGCGGATGTGCTCGTCGAGGTTGTTCAGGAGGTGCGTGGCGGGCGCCCCCTCGTCGCTGCGCTACGCGCGCTGGCAGACACCAGTCCCAGCACCGACGTCGCGCGCTTCGTCGATGGCATAGCGATCGCCACGGAGCGTGGGACCCCGATGGCCGAGGTCCTGCGGGCGCAGGCGGCAGATGCTCGAGCAGCCGGTCGTCGTCAGCTCCTGGAGAGTGCCGGGCGCAAGGAGATCCTCATGCTTGTCCCGGTTGTCTTCTTCATTCTTCCCATCGTTGTCGTCATCGCCTTGTTTCCGGGCATCTACGGCCTCAATCTCACCGTTTCCTAACACCATCAACCCCAAGGAGAAAGAAATGAAATACGCACACGACCTCGTTCACCGACTGCTCGCTCGCGCGGCTGTCTTGAAGTCCGACCGTGGTGACGTTCCTGGCTGGGTGCTGGTCGCCGTCATGACGGCCGGACTGGTCACGGCCCTCTGGCTTGTCGCGGACGACGCCCTGACGAGCGTGCTCGACCGAGCAATCAACAGCGTCTCAGGCCCGTGAACTGGCGAGACGACCGCGGAAGTTCGGTGATCGAGTTCGCCCTCGTCGCCCCCCTCGTCCTCGCGGTCGCCGTGGGTGTCCTCCAAGTCGCGCTTGCCCTGCACGTGCGATCGACACTCACGGCGGCCGCCGCAGAGGGGGCGCGAGCGGGCGCCCTCGCCGGCTCGAATGCCGCGGTGGCGGAGCGCCGTACGCGCGACATACTTGCTGACGCCCTGGGCGGTGAGGCCGCAGAGCGCATCGAGGCGGACCGCGTCCGCGTCAACGGCGTCCCCGTTGTCCGCGTGTCCATCACGGGCCGTTTGCCGCTCATCGGGCTGCTCGGTCCGTCCACGCTGACCGTGGAGGGCCACGCCATGCAGGAGCTCCCCTGATGCTGAAGCGACTCAAGCCCGATCAGGGCACCGCCGTCGTGGAATTCGTCGTGCTCGTGGTGCTGGTACTCGTGCCTGTCATCTATCTCGTGCTAGGCGCCATGCGAGTCCAAGCAGGGGCGTATGCCGTGACTCAGGCGGCGCGTGAAGCTGGCCGCGCGTACGTCCAGTCCGCGTCACCGACCGAGGGATCGCATGATGCTCGACTGGCGACGGCCCTGGCGCTGGAGGATCAGGGCTTCGACGCGGGTCCGGACTCCGTCACGGTCGAATGCGACGGCAGGTGCCTGACTCCTGGCTCACAGGTCCGGGTGTCCGTCAACCTCAAGGTGAGGCTGCCCTTCCTGCCTGACTCTCTGGCGGAGTCCACGGTCGGATCGGTGCGTGTCTCGGCCGAGCACGTGGTGCCGGTAGACGAGTATCGGAGCGCGTTGTGAGGCGCCTTCACGGCGACCGCGGCAGCGTGATGATCCTGAGCCTGGGGCTCCTGGTCGTGTGCGTCCTGGCGATAGGAGTAGTTGTCGACGCTTCGACCGTCTTCCTGGCTCGCCGATCCCTTCAGGCGCAGGCCGACTCTGCGGCTCTCGCCGGTGCCCAGGCGATCGATGTCGAGGCCTACTACCAGCGCGGAGCAGCATCAGGAATCCGACTCGAGCCAACTCGTGTGCGCACTGCGGTTGAGCGCTACGTGCGACGTTCGGCAGGCGATGTGCGCCTGCGCGCTGTCGCCCTAGCAGACGACGTCGTCATCGTCCGGCTTCATGGAGTCGTCCGTCCGCCCTTCTCGGGGTGGCTGACGCCATCGGGCAGCTACGATCTCGAGGTCGAAGCCGGTGCCACCTTGAGCTATCGGCCTGCCACCTAGCCCATTTCATCCCACGGGGGTGTCCACCACTCGCCGCCACTGACGTCTTCAAGTTGGTCGTCAGCGGGGCGCAGGGCGGGTCAAAGGTGGGTACACGGTGACGACCCGCTGCTCGTATAGGTCCTCGTCTCCCCACCCGCCGAACCGTGCGCCGCCACCGGCGTCTTGGAGTTCGTCGTCGCTCAGGTCCTCAGCCGGGACTTCCTGGTCCTTCGGTGCTTCGGTCATCGCAGACCCCCTCAGTTTGCCCGGACGGCCGCTTGGCCCCCAGGACGTGTGACCTCAACCCACGCCCATCGGGGCTTCCCGAACCGCCTAAGTCCGCGGTTGCGGATCGGCGGGTGGCCCGAGGGACTGCACGATCCG
>CAINGG010000314.1 GCA_903848435.1 uncultured Actinomycetes bacterium
GAGAACGACCTGGTCGGCTGGGGCCTCGACATGATGCAGGCGCCTGCTGATGCCGCGGGCCTGGTCAGCAGTGGCGGCACGGAATCGTGCATCCTCGCCGTGCTCGCGGCGAGGGAGAGGTGGGCGGCCTCGCACCCGCAGGGTCGGCCCGCCATGGTCGTCGCCGACACCGTGCACTCGGCGTTCCATAAGGCGGCGCACCTGCTGGGTATCGATGTGCACACGGTGCCGGTTGATCGCTCGACGCTGCGCATGACGTCCGAGTCCGTCCGCGCAGCCCTGGCCGACCTGGGGGATCGGGCCGCACTGGTCGTGGCATCGGCGCCGTCCTACGCCCATGGCGTGGTTGACGATGTGCCGGGTGTAGCCCAGGCAGCCCAGGAGCACGGCATCCCCTGCCACGTGGACTCGTGCATCGGCGGGGTGACCCTCGCCTACGCGCGACTCAATGGTGATGACGTGCCAGCGATGGACTTCAGCGTGCAAGGCGTGTCATCGATCTCCCTCGACCTGCACAAGTACGGGTTTGCGCCGAAGGGGGTGTCGCTGCTGCTCTTCCGTGATGCGGCCTATCGCCTCGGCACCTATTTCGCGTTCTCCGCCTGGCCCGGGTACCCGGTGGTCAATACGACACTGCAGAGCACGAAGTCGGCCGGCCCGATGGCTGCCGCGTGGGCGATGTCACGGGTACTCGGCGACGAGGGCTACCGCGCGGTCGTGCGTGATGCCCGGGAGGCGACGGTGCGGCTCGCGGCCGCGATCGAGCAGATCCGGGGGCTGCGCGTCGTCGGGGAGCCCGACACCACGCTCATCGCCATCGGCAGCGAGGCCGACCGGCAGATCGACCCCTTCCGATTGGCCGATGCGATGCGCAGGCGTGGGTGGTCGTTGCAGCCGCAGCCGAGCTGCGCCGACCTCCCGCGCACGTTGCATCTGACCGTTCAGCCTGTCTCGCTGGCCACCGTGGAGGAGTTCACGGCCGATCTTGGAGCGGCGGCCGACGAGGTCCGGGGGCTCGACTGGATCGACGTGTCGAGCGACCTCGAGGGCGCGTTCGCGAACCTTCCGGACCTGACATCGGGTGAGGGGCTGCCGCAGGAGATGGCCGGCGTCCATGCCCTTATCGATGCGCTTCCCCCCGAGGTGCGCGATCCGGCCCTGATGGCCATTTTCTCCGCGCTCTTCACTGCCCGGCGCTAGTGTCGCGGCAACGAGGAGGCACCATGATCGTCTACCGCAGTCCCATGCCGGACGTCGATATCCCCGACGTCCCGGTGACCGAGTTCGTCATGAGGTGGGCCGAGCGCGACCCGGAGCGGCCGGCGCTGGTCGATGGCCCGACCGGACGCAGCTACACCTACGGCCAGCTCGCCATGTTGATCAATTGCCTGGCCGGCGGCCTGGCCACCCGCGGCCTCGGCCCGGGAGACACGATCGCGATCATGGCGCCCAACCTTCCCGAGTACGCCATCGCCTTCCACGGTGCCGCGGTTGCCGGCGTGGCCATCAGCACCATCAATCCGACCTACACCGCCGAAGAGGTGCGCTTCCAGCTGCGCGATTCGGGCGCGAAGCTCCTCATCACCATCGGAATGTTCGTCGACACAGCCAAGGACGCCGTTCAGGGCACCGACGTGACCGACATCTACGTCATCGGCGACGCGCCCGAGGGCACGCTGCCCGTGACCTCCCTCTTCGGCGAGCCGACGACCCAGGTTGCCGTGGACCTCGCCGATCACGTGGTGGTGCTGCCCTACTCCTCGGGCACCACCGGCCTGCCCAAGGGCGTGATGCTCACCCACCGCAACCTCGTCGCCAACCTGTGCCAGATCGAAGGCGGCCTGGCCGTCGAGGATGGTGAGGTCGCCCTCGCCGTGCTGCCGTTCTTCCACATCTATGGCATGCAGGTGCTCATGAATGGCCTGCTCGCCCAGGGCGTGACGATCGTGACGGTCCCGCGCTTCGACCTCGAACAGGTGCTCGGCCTCATCCAGGACAAGAAGGTCACCCGCTTCTTCGCCGTTCCGCCGATCGTCCTGGCACTGGCGAAGCACCCGCTCGTCGACAACTACGACCTATCGTCGCTGCGGCAGGTCTTCTCGGGCGCTGCTCCTCTCAGTGCGGAGCTGGCTCTCGAAGCAGGCGCCCGCATCAACTGCGAGGTCGTGCAGGGCTACGGCATGACCGAGATGAGCCCGGTGTCGCACCTCACGCCGCCGGGGCAGTTCAAGGCAGGCACCAGCGGCATCACGGTGCCCAACGCGGAGTGCCGCATCGTCGACCCTGAGACCGGCGAGGACCGCGGCGTGGGGGAGCGCGGTGAGCTCTGGGTGCGCGGACCCATGGTGATGAAGGGCTATCTCAACAACCCTGAGGCCACGGCCGCCACCATCGACGCCGACGGCTGGCTGCACACCGGTGACGTCGCGATCATCGACGACGATGGCCACATGACCGTGGTCGACCGGGTCAAGGAGCTCATCAAGTACAAGGGCTTCCAGGTAGCACCGGCCGAGCTCGAGGCCCTGCTGCTCACGCACCCCGCCGTGGCCGATGCGGCCGTGATCGGCGTACTCGATGACGAGGCGGGGGAGATCCCCAAGGCCTTCATCGTGCTCAAGCCTGGGCAGGAGCTCACGGCCGCCGAGGTGACCGACTTCACCGCCCAGCACGTCGCGACCTACAAGGTCATCCACGATGTGGCCTTCGTGGAGGCCATCCCGAAGTCGGCCTCGGGGAAGATCCTGCGCCGGATCCTGCGGGACGGGAGCTAGGCCTGTGACAGAGCCCACACCGGGCTCCTGGGAAGTGTCCCGGATGGGGGGCCGCCAGGCGGGCTTCGGCTGAGGCGCACCCCCATAATGGAGGGCAGACGGGCGCCTTCCCGCACCCGTGATCCGCTCAGGAGGTCCCTCGGTGCGCGCCCTTGCCCGTGCGATCGCGATTGTCGCGGCTGGCAGCCTGCTCATCGGCGTTCCGGTGGCGGTTGCACCAGCCGCTACCGCCGCTGAACCCGCGGGTGCTGTGGGCAGTCCAGCACCCCTCGGGCCTCCCACGAATCTCGCTGTCACGTCGGGCAATGGCTCCGCGACGGTCACCTTCGTCGCTCCCACCACCGACGACACCTCGCCGATCATCAACTACGAGTACTCCCTCGACGCTGGTGTGCTGTGGACGGCGTTCGATCCTGCTGTCATCGGCACGTCCGCGACGATCAGCGGCCTGACCAATGGCAAGACGTATTCGATCCAGCTTCGGGCGGTCACCGATGCAGGTCCGGGAGAGGCGTCGGCAGCGGTCACGGCGAAGCCGGTGGCTCCGAAGCCGCCCGCGCCGGTGGTATTCACCATCGGTGACAAGACCATCACCAAGTACGTCAAGGTCAAGCCGGGTGTCGCCCTGAAGATCGCCAACGTCCCCGCCGGTGGACGCGTCGAGGTGGTCGGCTACAAGGACCCCTCCATCGTTATTCCCGCGCGCCCCACCTCCAAGGCGCGTGTCTGGACCACCGACCCGCTGCGCCCGGCGGTGGCCCTGTGGGCCCGTGTCTACGACGCCTCCGGGACCCTCGTCGACAAGGTGCGCTTCGCGACCGAGCGTGCCGAAAACACCTTCACCGCTGGAGTTTTCCCGTCCAGTGCGCAGGAGAGCTACGGCATCGGCGTCCCGCTGGTCGTCACCTTCGACCGCGCGATCACCAACAAGGCCGCCGTCGAGCAGGCGATGATCGTGACGTCCGACAAGGAGCTCGGCGAGGCCGGTTGGTTCTGGGCAGCGCCCGACAAGGCCGTCTTCCGCCCCCGCGCGTACTGGCCGGGTCACGCCGTCATCACCTTGAAGGCCGACCTCACCGGGGTGGAGGGAGCAGCCGGCTGGTGGGGCCCGAAGATCGAGCGCACGTTCAAGACGGGCGCGGCGATCTCTCTCAACGTCAACCTGCGCAAGCATGAGATGCAATACGTGGTCAACGGCGACGTCGAAAAGACGTTCCCCATCTCGGGTGGCAAGGCCGGCTGGGAGACCCCCTCGGGCATGATGCTCATCACCACCCATGAGTCTCCTCGGCGCCTGGTCAACCCGGGTGACCCCAACGATCCCGACAGCGAGAAGTGGGACGTCAAGGTGGACTTCGCCATGCGCACCACCCAGGACGGTGTCTTCATCCACTCGGCCCCCTGGAACTACAGCCTTGGCTATGCCAACACCTCGCACGGCTGCATCAACATGACGACGTCCGAGGCGGGCTGGTTGTTCAACAACACCGACTTCGCCACCCCCGTGGCTGTCAAGGGCTCCGCACCGCGGGTCAGCACTGCCGAGTACCTCAGCGGCTACTGGAACTACACCTGGCAGGAGTGGAAGCGCGGCTCCGCGCTCTTCAAGGACAAGTAGTCCCACCCCCTCTCCGCCCTGGCGTTGAGTGGCGGGTTGTGCGGCGCGACACGCCGTGTCAGGGCCGCACAACCCGCCACTCAACGGCGGATTCCCGCGACACGCGTGATCTGCCCCACGCCCTGGACACCCCCTTTCTCCCTCACGACAGCACGAATGTCACCGTTTACATGGCTCCCACAAGGAGCCAGCGGGATCAGGTCCCCCTACCCGGGGGGATCGGGCCTTAGCCCTGAACGCAAAGGAGTGAACGATGAAGTTCTGGAAGAAGCAGGCGGACGAGCCCAAGAGCGTCCGCCAGATGTGGGACCAGGAGCGGGCCCGGGCGATGACGCCCGCCGAGCGCGCTGAGATCGACGCGATCTTCGCTCGCTACGCCTGATCGAGGTCCCCGCACCGGCAAGAGCCGGTGCCCGAGTCGCAGGTGGGGCCGGGCTTCGTATGAGGGAGCCCGGCCCCTCGGCCTACCAGAAGTGCAGCCGTGAGATCGGCACCCGCTCGGTGGGCGTTCCTGTCAGAGGCTGACCATCCCACGTGACGGTCGAGCCATCTCCGGGCACTGCGACCTCACCGAGTACGCCGTGCCGCACCATGTCGCTGCCGCGCACCGTGCGGCAGCCACGAACCACCAGTGCCTGTCGAGCTGACGGCAGAGCGCTCGATGCCGCTGAGTTCGTCAGCAGTCTCGACAACTCGGCTGGCGCTGCACCAAGGGCGCCGAACTGCTCGGCGATCCGCAGGGGCTCAGCCTCCGAGATGCTTGCGTTGGGATCACCCGTCACGCCCCAGGCGGGGAACCCTGACTTCAGCACCAGCCATGGCTTGGCGGCGAAGCTCGACGGCGACCACAGCACGATGTCGGCGAGATACCCGGGCGCGATGCGTCCGATCTCGTGCGATAGCCCGTGCGCGAGCGCCGGGTTGATCGTGATCTTCGCGAGGTAGCGCAGGATGCGCTCGTTGTCGTCAGCCGTCTCATCGCTCATGACGCTGGCGAGGGCGAAGGTCCGCCACCACGTCTCTCCCGCGCGGCCCATGCCCTGGGCATCGGACGACGTCATGGGGATGACGCCCATGTCGTGCAGGCGGTTCTCCGCCGCCATGGTCACCGCGCGCACCCGCGCCCGCGCGATGCGGATGTCGGAGTCGCTTCCGGCGTCCATGCCGTGGCACAGCAGGATCATGTCGAGGTGCTCGGCCACCGCGTTGCTGCCGTAGGGCAGCGTCGGGTTGGTCGATGACGCGAGCACGTTGTCGTGTCCGGCCAGGGTCAGCACATCGGGGGCATGGCCGCCGCCGCAGCCCTCCACGTGGAAGGC
>CAINGG010000315.1 GCA_903848435.1 uncultured Actinomycetes bacterium
CCTTCTTTGACGCCTTGGGTGGCTTGGCCGGCTTGGGTGGCTTGGCCGGCTTGGGCGGCTTCACGGGCCGATTGGACGCGGGCCGAGCCTCGCGCGGCTGCAGAAGATCGCGACGCAGGGCGACCACGGTGATGATGACGAAGAGCCAGAGCGCGCCGAGGAACGCCAGCCGCAGGAGCGTGAGGGCGAACTCGGTCATCACCCGGTCCGGAACACCAGGGTGGTCGTGCCGACCGTGATGGTGCTGCCGTCCATGAGAGCGGCCTGCTGCACGCGCGAGCCGTCGATGATGGTGCCGTTGGTGGAGTTCAGGTCGCGGGCGATCGCTGGCTGGCCGAGCACGACCTCGCAGTGCAATCGCGAGACACCCGGATCCTCGACGCGGATGTCGGCGTCGGTGCCGCGACCGATGCGGCTGACAGCGCGCATGAGCGGGTACGCCGTGCCGGCGACCTCGAGGTAGGGCTGTCCGGGGACGGCGCCGGATGCGCCGGCCGTGACGACGGCCGCGCGCGCCTCGGAGTGCACGCGGAAGATCCCCGTCTCAAGGGACTCGTCGCGCTCCAGGCGGACCTCGGCAGGCCCGATCAGGGCATAGGACTGCTCGGCGGCGTACTCGGTGACGACAGTCGCGAGCTCGGTCTGCAGCGGGTCGCGGTAGACGCTCAGGCGCTCGTCGTCATGGGGCGACAGGTCGATGGTGAAGACGTTGGGGACGACAGTGCGCCCGCGGGAGACGATGGCCGCTCGGTCGTCCATCTCCTTCTGCAGGGCGGCGGCGAGCTCGACGGGCTGCACCTCCGACTTGAAGGCGCGTGCGAAGGCGCCATTCACCATCCGGTCGAGGCGGTCTTCGAAGCGATCCAGCAGGCCCACCTAGGAATGGTACGTCGTGGGGGACCGAATGAGTCCTAGCGACTGCCCCACACGCGCGGGAAGAAACCGCCCACGTGGTCGGCGTAGTCGTACCAGGCAACGCCATGGCGCTCAGCGAGGAGGCGGTCCTCCCAAAAGGCCTTGCCGAGGAAGAATCCGAGCAGCGCGCACCACACGACGACCTGCCACACGCTGCCCACAGCGAGCGTGAAACCCAGGGCCGCGACGAGCACCGCCACGTAAATGGGATGACGGACCACGCCGTAGATGCCGCGCGTACGCAGGCCGGCTCCCTCGACGGGAATCGGCGTGGGAGTGAGCGCGCGGCCCAGGGACATGAAGGAGATGAGGAGCAGCGCGAGCCCCGCGACCATCAGCACGAGCCCGAGGATGTCGAGGACATCGAGTGGCCAACTCAGCGGCCGACGCCACGGCAGGAGCACGAGCGCAAGAAGCAGGACTCCTTGCACGCCCACGAGAATCCAGCCGACCTGGGACGGCTCGAGTCCTGCTCGCGGGGTTTCGGCCCCTGATGGGGTCTGCACCCCCTGGTCGTTGCTCACGAGGTGATTGTCCCCCGCGCGAGGGACGGATCCCTCCGATGGGCGGCTAATCCCCCGACATATCCCAGGCTCAGGTGCTGCTGGCTGAGGCGAGACGGGCCAGGTCGGCCTCGGTGAGCCGCAGGTGTACGGCGTCCAGCACCTCGCCGAGCTGGGTCAGCGAGGTCACGCTCGCGATGGGCGCGGCCACGGTGGGTTGGTGCATGAGCCAGGCGAGGGCGACCTCGCTGTTGGACGCGTCGTGCTCGGCAGCCACGTCGTCGATCGCGCTCAGGATCCGCCAGCCGCGGTCGTGGGCGTAGTCGCTGACCCGCGCCGAGCGTGGCCCGTCACCGATGTCGCCCTTGCTGCGGTACTTGCCGGTGAGGAAGCCGGCGCCCAGCGGGAAGTAGGGCAGGCAGGAGAGGCCTTCGCGCTCGCAGAGGTCGCGCATCGCACCCTCGTATTCATGTCGCACGACCAGGTTGTAGTGCGGCTGCAGTGCGACGAATCGCGGCAGACCCATGGCATCGGAGATCGCCAGTGCCTCCGCTAGTCGCTCCACCGAGTAGTTGGACGCGGCGATGTAGCGAACCTTGCCCTCGTCGACCAAATCGGCCAGGGCCATGAGCGTTTCCTGCAAGGGGGTGTCCGGGTCGTCTGCATGGCAGTAGTAGAGGTCGATGTAGTCGGTGCGCAAGCGTCGCAGCGATTCCGAGCACGCCGCGCGAATTGTGGCTGCGGAGAGACCATGTAGTCCGGGTAGCTTGCCCACCTTGGTCGCGATGACCATCGACCCGCGATTGCCCCGCGCCTCCATCCAAGCGCCGATGATCTCTTCGGACTCGCCGCCGACGTGCCCCGGCGCCCACGACGAGTAGGCGTCGGCCGTATCGATGAAGTTGCCGCGCATGTGCGCGTAGGCATCCAGTATGTCGAACGACGTCGCGCGGTCGGCGGTCCAGCCAAAGACGTTCCCGCCCAGGCAGATCGGGAAGACGTCGAGGTCGGAGGTGCCGATGCGGTTCATGCCCTGAACCTAGGGGGCGACGGTGCGGTTGGGGCGGGGGCCGTGGGGCTGTACCCTTCTAAGGCCCTGCCAGCAGGGCAACGCGCGAGTGGCGGAATAGGCAGACGCGCACGGTTCAGGTCCGTGTGCCCGAAAGGGTGTGGGGGTTCAACTCCCCCCTCGCGCACCGTTCATCGACGGGCAGTCCCGGAGTTCTCCGGGCGACATGTGTCACCCGGTGAAGCGATGTGCCCGGAGAACGATGAAGCGTGCCCCACCGCGCGGGAAGGTGGAGTTGTGACTGGCTACCGCATCGACCTTGACCCGGTCATGATCGACGACGCAAGCGCGCTCTTCGATGCCTTGGATCGACCCGAGGTGGGCATCTACATCGGAGGCCCCTATGCGGACTCCTGCGAGGGCATGGCGGAAGTCATCGCGCGCTGGCTGTCCGGGCCGCCAGGGGATAGGACCGATGAGACCTGGCTCAACTACGTCGTACGGCTGGCCGACGGGACGGTCATCGGACACGCGCAGGCCACCCTGCATGACAACTGGGCCGAAGTGGCCTGGGTGCTGGGCGCTTCGTGGTGGGGACAGGGCTTTGGGAAGGAAACGGCAGAGGCCCTGCTGAAGCGGGTAACCGCGTTCGGCGGGATTCAACTGGTGTGGGCGACCGTGCATCCGGACAACGTGCGCTGCAGTTTTAACTGCTCCAGCTACACCAGAAGTTACTGCGTTTACTGCGTTTTGATTTCCACCTTCATAAATAAGTGCTTTTGCTGCATCATTAGCCCCCGTGCTTACAACTGTACC
>CAINGG010000316.1 GCA_903848435.1 uncultured Actinomycetes bacterium
CAATGGCGGCAAGGGCGTCGACATCGTGCTGGAGATGACGGGTGGCCCGACCACGGATGCGTCGCTCGCCACGCTCGGATCCTTTGGCCGCGTCGTGGTCTACGGCATGGCCTCGCGCACTGCCGCGACGGAGGTGCCCCCCACGTCGCTGATGATCGGGTCGAAGTCGCTCATCGGCTTCTGGCTCGTCGACTGCATGAAGGTCGATCCGGTCGGCATGATCGCCCAGCCGCTGCGCGAGCTCGTCGGCCTGGTGGCCTCCGGCACGCTGCGCCCGATTGCCGGCACGGCATACCCGCTAGCTGATGCGAAGAAGGCTCACGAGGATCTGCGCGCACGCAAGACCACCGGCAAGGTGATCCTCACTACGTCGTAGCTAGCGCTTGCCCATCTTCGTGGCGATGTCGATCTCCAGGCGCGAGGCGCCGATGCCGAGGCTGCGGCTTGTGGCGTAGAGGCCGACCCCGGCGAGGAGGCCACCGACCCCGATAGCGAGCACGACGTCAAGGGTGTCGATGAGCGACACCTGGAAGCCCAGCCACGCGATGAGGCAGGCGACGATGACGATCCACCCGAAAGCCCAGGAGATAGCGGCAAACATCTGCACCCGGCGCGCCGTCTGGCGCGCTTTGGCCACCTGGTCGACGTACTGCTCGATGGGCAGGCTCATGGGGCGAGCCTACGGCTCGCCTCGCCGCATGAGTACGGTCGGTGCGTGACATCCCCCGAGGGCCTGGATCTCGACGCGGTCGTGCCGTGGTTGCGCGAGCGCGGGTTGATCGGCGTTGGCGATGTCGAGGCGTCGCGACTGGCCGGCGGGCTGTCGAATGTCACCTACCTCGTGACGCAAGGCGAAACCTCGCTGGTCATCCGGCGCCCGCCGCTCGGCCACGTCATGCCGACCGCGCATGACATGGGCCGCGAGTTCACCGTGCTCAGGGGCATTGCCCGCGGAGGGTTCCGGGCCCCGAAGCCGTTGGCCTTCTGCGACGACGAGAGCGTCAACGGCGCGCGATTCCTCGTCATGGAATACGTGCCGGGCCGCATCCTGTCGAGCGACGCGGCCGCCGAGGGACTGAGCGCCCAGGATGCCGGCGTGCTGTCCGCCGAGCTCATGGACACGCTCGCCGAACTGCACGACGTGGACGCGGCAGCAGTCGGCCTGGCCGACTTCGGCAAACCGGAAGGCTTCCTGGCGAGGCAGGTGGGTCGTTGGCGCCAGCAGTGGGAGTTGTCGAAGACCCGCGACCTGCCCGAGATTGAGTCGCTGGCGTCCTGGCTCGACGAGCGCGTGGCGACGATCCCGACCGGTGCCCCGTGGTCGGTCGTGCACGGCGATTACCGGCTCGACAACTGCATCGTCGACCCCGTCGATCCGCGCGTACGCGCGGTTCTTGACTGGGAGATGTCGACGCTCGGCGATCCGCTCATGGACCTCGCGACGATCCTCGTCTACTGGTCGCGACCCGGTGACACGCTGCGCCATGAGATCCGCTTCGCGGCGTTCGTCACGGATCGCGATGGGTTTTGGGACCGAGAGGCACTCGTGAATCGCTATGCCAAGGCGAGCGGTCGGGACATCGGGCATCTTGACGTGTGCATCGCCCTGTCGGGCTTCAAGCTCGCCGTGATCATGGAGTCCATCCGCAAGCGCACACTCGCCGGCCAGCAGTTGGGCGCCGACATGAGCCTGGCCGATGGCATGGCCCGGGCGACCGATGCCCTGGCCCAGATGGGCTTGGCGATGGCCGACGGCGAGGGTGTGGCCGCGCTCAGCCGCTAATCGGCTCGTCCCCCGCCCAGTGTGCAGACGTTCCGAGGGGCCCCTCATGGACATCCGGAACGGCTGCACACTCGGCGCAAGGGAAGGTGGGTTGGGCTGGTGGGGCCCTAGCTCATACGCGGGGTGAAGTCGAAGCTCGTGACGCGCAGGTCATGCAGTCGGATCGCGACCTCGCGGTCGAGCCGTGAGAGCAGCCACCGCGACAGCTGATTGGGCTCATCGCCGAGGTAGCGCTCGATGAGGC
>CAINGG010000317.1 GCA_903848435.1 uncultured Actinomycetes bacterium
ACTGGCCGGCAGGTTCACGTCGGCGCATCCCGGCGTACCGGTGACTGAGGTCATTGCGCTCGCGGAAGACGTGCACGATCTCGACGGATTGCGTGAGATCGGCGAACTCCTCGCCGTTGACTAGCTGGCGTGGGAGATATCGAGGCTGATGGCCCGCTCGTATTCCTCGCGAGCGGTTTGCAGAAGGTGTCGCCATGACGTCACCTGTGGGCGGCGACGCAGCAGGGCGCGGCGTTCGCGCTCGGTCATGCCGCCCCACACACCGAACTCCACGCGATTGTCGAGGGCGTCGGCCAGGCACTCGGTGCGAACCTGGCAGCCCTGGCAGATGACCTTGGCCCGGTTTTGGGCGGCACCCTGGACGAAGAGCGCGTCGGGGTCGGTGGTCCGGCAGGCGGCTCGCGCAGTCCACTCGGTCGACCAGGTCGTCATCAGTGCCGTCCCTCCTGCGGGGAGGTTCCTCCCCGGCGACACGAGTGCCTCTGGCGCCCCAGTGGCTCCTCTAGTGCGCCCGGACGCTACGCCTGCTGGCGCAGACCGGACAGGCTTAGATTAACTAAGCGAAGGTAGTTAGAAAAGACTAATTTCCCGCGAGGATAGTTCCTGGTCGGACCGGCGCGCACCGCGCTTCCCGAGCCCCGCTCACCTACCCTTGAGCAGCAGTCGTGAGGAGGAGCAGGTGGCGGAGCCTCGGCCGTCCGGCGCCCTGGGGCCCCTGGGGGCACTGGGACGCCTGGTCGCGTTCCTCCTCGTGGCCCTGGTGGCCGGGGGCGTCGCGGCGGCCATGGTGCTCCCGCTCGCCGCAGCCGCGGGCCTGGTCACGCGCGGCGCCGTCGAGAGCTTCGAGAGCCTGCCCTCGCAACTCGATGCGCCCGAGCTCCCCGAGCGCTCGGTGATCTTGGCTTCGGACGGCACCGTCCTGGCCACCATCTACTACCAAAACCGCATCGAGGTGCCGCTGTCGAGCGTCTCGCCGGTCATGCGCCAGGCCATCGTCGCCATCGAGGACATCCGCTTCCTTGATCACCCCGGCATCGACCTGCGTGGCACGCTACGCGCGGTCGTGTCCAACTCGTCAGGATCCGGAAGCATCCAGGGCGGCTCCACCATCACGCAGCAGTACGTCAAGAACCTCCTGATGGCCAGTGCCGACACCGAGGAGGAGCTCCAGGCGGCGCGCGAGCGCACGCCTTCTCGCAAACTTCGCGAGATCCGCTACGCCCTGGCACTTGAACGCCGCTACACGAAGGACGAGATCCTCGAGAAGTACCTCAACATCGTGTACTTCGGCGCCGGTGCCTACGGCGTCGAGGCGGCCGCACGACGCTACTTCTCCAAGCCCGCGAGCGAACTCAACCTGGTCGAGGCCGCGACCCTTGCCGGCATCGTCCAGCAGCCCACGACCTACGACCCGACCCGCAATCCCGATATGTCGCAGACCCGCCGCAACATGGTGCTCGACAAGATGGTCCAGGGCGGGTTCATCACTCCCGTCCAGGCATCCTCGGCTAAGACCGTGGACGTTGCCGGGATCTTGCAGCCGTCCATCCAGCCCAACGGATGCACCTCGTCCTACGCTCCCTACTTCTGCGACTTCGTCATGCGGATGATCAAGTCCGACGCGGCGTTCGGCGAAACCCAGGTCGAGAGAGAGGCCCTGCTGCGACGCGGCGGCCTGACGATCCGCACGACCCTCGACCCCGATCTGCAGGCTTCGGCGTTCGACTCGGTCACCAAGTACATCCCCGTCAAGGACCCCAGCCAGCGCGCGGCCGCGATCACCGTGGTTGAGCCAGGCACCGGCAATGTCATCGCCATGGTGCAAAACCGCGAGTGGGGCCTGAAGGGCCGCGGCAAGACGACCTACAACTACAACGTCGACCAGGAGTTCGGCGGCACCATCGGCATGCAGGCGGGATCGACGTTCAAGGTGTTCACGCTCGCCGAAGCGCTCGAGGCCGGGTTCTCGCCCTTCGAGACCGTCGATGCACCCAACCCCAAGACCTTCGAGAAGTTCGTCAACTGCACAACCGGTGATGAGTTCCAGCCCGTCACCGTCCGAAACTCCGGGTCGGCCGGCGTGCTCGACATGTTCCAGGCCACGGCGTTCTCGACCAACACCTACTTCGTCACCCTCGCCGAGCGCTTTGGCCTGTGCCGCCAGGCGGAGATCGCGGAGGACATGGGTGTCCGGCTCGCCACCGGCGAGCCGCTGCTGCGCGTTCCGACGTTCTCGCTGGGCACCATGGAGGTGTCCCCACTGTCGATGGCCGGCGCCTACGCTGCCTTCGCCAACCACGGCGTCTACTGCCGTCCACGCGTGGTCCTGGAGATCAAGGATCGCTACGGCAAGAACCTCGATGTCCCCGCACCACGGTGCAAGCAGGTGGTGACCCGCGAGGTGGCCGATACCGTCACGTCGGTGCTGACCAGCGTCATCGACGGTCCACTCAGCGGCCGTACGGGCCAGGCCATGTCGCTACCCGATCGCCCGGCAGCCGGCAAGACCGGTAGCACCAACGACAACGCCGCGATCTGGTTCGCGGGCTATACCCCGCAGATAGCCGCAGCCATCTGGGTCGGCGATCCGCGCGGCGGCTTCGCCTATCCCATGACCGACGTCACGATCAACGGGACGTACTACTCCTACGTCACCGGCGGCATGATCCCCGGGCCCATTTGGCGTGAGGTCATGATCGCAGCGCTGCGCAACATCCCGCCGACCGCGTTCGAATTGTTCAACTCGTGGGGAGTCGGGCCGGTGCGCGGTGTCGGTCTGTCGCCCGTCTACATCCCACGCAATCCCGATCCCTCGCCCTCACCGTCGCCGAGCGAGACCAAGGACCCCAAGCCCACGCCCACCGCGACGAACACCCCCGGACCATCGCCGCAGCCGACACCGGAGCCATCGCCTTCACCGACTCCGGAGCCCACGCCGACGCCCACGCCCACTCCGACACCGGAGCCGACGTCCGAGCCAACCGCAGGCTGATCAGGCCAGGGCGGCCTTGACCAGGGCGGCCACCTGGCCGCCGTCTGCCCGCCCCCGCGTCTGCGGAGTGACGATCTTCATCACCGCGCCCATGGCTGCCGGCCCGGACGAGCCCTCTGCGGCAACGCGTGCCACGGCCTCGGCAACGATCGCGCGAACCTCATCGTCCGAGAGTTGCTCGGGCAGGTAGCGCTGGAGGACGCCGAGCTCGGCCTGCTCGCGCTCGGCACGATCCGTTGCACCGGCGGCTGCAAAGGACTCAGCGGCCTCGCGGCGCTTCTTGGCCTCACTCGTCAGCACGACGACCACCTCGTCATCGGAGAGTTCCTTGGCCTGCTTGCCCGCAACTTCGGCGTTGGTCACGGCCGAGAGCGCCATGCGCAAGGTGGCCATAGTCAGCTCGTCCTGCGCGCGCATGGCTGCGGTGAGGTCACTTTGCATCTGGTCTTTCAAGGCGCTCATGACCCCATCCTCGCGTACGACGGGCCGTCAGCCGACTCGGCCCCGCGTGCCACACTTTCGTCATGGCATCGAAGGCGTGGGGAGCGCTGGCAGCTGCCGCCGTCATCGGCGGCGGCACGCTCGCGTATGCCCGCGTCGAGGCGGCGTCCTACCGCCTGCGCCGTCGCGAGGTCGCGGTGCTGCCGCAGGGCCAGGCGCCGCTGCGCGTGCTGCACCTGTCCGATCTGCACATGACACCCCGTCGCCACCGCCTGCAGGCCTGGGTGGCCTCTCTCGCTGACCTCAAGCCCGACCTCGTCGTCGTGACCGGCGACTTCCTCGCCCATGACGAGGCGGTCTCACCGGTCGCGACATCGCTCGAGCCGCTGGGCGACGTGCCCGGTGTTTTCGTCCTGGGCAGCAATGACTACTACGCGCCGCGACCAATCAATCCCTTCGCCTACCTCGCCGGCCCCTCAGACCTTCACCCCGATCGGCCGCAGTTGCCCTGGCCAGACCTCGTCGACGCGCTCGAAGGCTTCGGCTGGTCGCACCTGCCGAACGCGCGCAAGACCGTGGA
>CAINGG010000318.1 GCA_903848435.1 uncultured Actinomycetes bacterium
ACAGGCGAGCGGCTCGGCGCGCTCATCGCCAATCCCGGCGGCCCCGGAGTGCCGGGCCGCGACTTCGGCAGTGCCCTCGCGTGGGAACTACCCGACTCCGTCAGCGCGGCGTACGACCTCATCGGCTTCGATCCGCGCGGCGTGGGCCGGAGCTCGGCGATCCGCTGCCTGACGCAGCGGCAACTGCGCCCGTGGCTGCGCGCTGACGCCACGCCCGACACGCCATCAGAGGAGCGCCGCTTCGCCGAATTGGCGCGCGAGTTCGGGACGTCCTGTCAGGAGAAGTCAGGCGACCTCCTACCCCACGTCAACTCCCGTGCCGTCGCACGCGACCTCGACATGCTGCGCATTGCACTGGGCGAGCAGAGCCTGAACTTCGTCGGCGCCTCCTATGGCACCTACCTCGGCGCGATGTATGCCGATCAGTTTCCGGAGCGTGTCGGTCGCCTGGTGCTCGACGGCGCCATCGATCCGCGCGATGACCAGGTCGGCCTGACCGACGGGCAGATCGATGGCTTCGACGACGCCGCGACCCGCATGGCCGCGTGGTGCGCACAGCGGCGGGACTGCCCGGTGCCGGGCCGCAGCACCCGAGCGGTGCTGCGCAGCATCAACAGCCTGCTCACCGGCCTGGACGACGCGCCCCTACCGGCCGGGCAGGGACCGCCGCTGCGACAGCAGGAGGCCATCACGGCCATCCTGTCCGGGCTCTACGACGCCGGGTCCTGGCGCTACACCCTGACGGCCATCGGCGCCGCGATCGGCGGCGACGGCACCGACCTCGCGTTGATGGGTCGCGGATTCCTGACGTCGAGCGCGCAGTTCCTGTCGGCCTTCCTCGCGATCTCCTGCAGCGACTCCCCCGCGCCGCCCGGACGCGATGGCGTCTCGCAGTGGGCCCGCGAGCGCGCAGCGCACGTACGCGTTCCCGAATTGGCGCGCTATCTCGCGTGGAGTGTGCTCCCATGCGCGAGTTGGCCGGTGCACGTCGATGAGCCCCCCGGCCCGGTCCGCGCTCCCGGAGCGGCACCCATCCTGGTCATCGGCACGACGCACGACCCCGCGACGCCGATGGCCTGGGCGCGATCACTCGCGCGACAGCTCGACTCGGGGGTGCTGCTCACGCGCGTGGGCGACGGGCACACGGCCATCGGGTCGGGCTCGCGGTGCGTCTCGCGCGCGGTCGCGGCGTACCTCGTGAACGGCGTACTCCCGGAGCCGGGGACCGTCTGCCGCTAGGGCGCACTGCGACGTGCGGTCATTCCGGGGAGTCGCCGGATTCCCGCTCGTGCATCTGCGCGAGGAACTGCTCGACCTGCGCGGCGATCTCGTCGCCCGAGGGCACCTCGCCCCCGGGTGCGAGCTCGGACCCGACACCTGCCGCGGGCTGGTTGGCGCGCAGGGCGGCCATCTGGTCGTACTGCTGCTCGAGCGCGCGGACGATGGTGACGAACTCCTCGTTGCTCTGCAGCTGCTGGGCGATCTCGCCCTCGGCACGCGATGCGGGTGCGCGCAGCGAGTCGACGGGCAGCACCAGGCCGGTCGCCGACGACAGGGCCTCGAGCGTCGCGATGGCCGCGGTCGGGTACTCGAACTGACTGAGGTAGTGCGGCACGTGAGTCGCGATGCCGATCGCCTGCTCACCGGCCTGTCCGAGGCTGAGCTCAAGGAAGCCGCCGATGTGTCCGGGCACCTGGATATTGCCTGGCATCGGGTGCGGATTGGACACCAGCGACGGCACGTTGCCGTGCACGGTGACGCCGAGCGGACGCGTGTGCGGTGCCGGCCACGGGATCGCCGACAGGCCCACGGTGAGCTCAGTGCCGGTGCGCCGCACGATGTCGAGGATGGCGGCGGCGAAGCGCTGCCATTGGTAGTCGGGCTCGGGGCCGGTCAGCAGCAGGAACGGCGTACCGGCATCGTCGCTCACCTCGTGCAGCGCGATCTGGGGCATGTCGACCGCGGCGAAGTGGTCGGTGACGTAGGTCAGGACCGGTCGGCGGGCGCGGTAGTCGAGGACCTCATCGGCGTCGAAGGTGGCCAGGAGCCGCGGCTCGCGAGCCTGCAGCAGGTTGGCCGCCATGGCCGTCGAGCCGGCCGCATCGAGGAAGCCGGTGAAGGCGTGCACCAGGACCCGGCGTCCTTCCACGGGCGACGGATCGCCGTACCACGTCACGAGATCGATGGGATCGCGCATCATGCCTCCTGGTCTATGGCTACCAGGTGGACGTAACGCCCGCGACCCGGGTTTCCTTCCCGCCCTTCCACGCTCAGGTGCACGGGCGCGGGTCTATTCGCTTCCTGGGGCGCCAATAGACCCGCTGGCGTTCACCTGACGGCGGCAGGGTCAGCGGGGCCGACGAGGGTGGAGCGGGCTAGGCGTCGGGCTGGGGGGCGGCC
>CAINGG010000319.1 GCA_903848435.1 uncultured Actinomycetes bacterium
CGCACTGGGCGCGCGTCGCCCTCGATCGCATGCTGGCCCTGCCCGGCGTGGGTGCCAAGGACTAGGTCAGGCCGGGGGCGTCCCACACCGGGAACCACCGCGTCAGGTCCGCCTCCCAGGGTAGTTCGCCCTGCACGAGATCGCGGATGCGAAGTTCCATCACCGAGTCGCGTCGCTCGTCGGCCTCGGGCGCGAAGGGATAGAACGTGCCCCGCTTGAAGAGGTAGACCAGGGCGACCGTGCGACCGGCGGGGTCGCGGAACGGCACCAGGGTGCACAGCAACTGCGGGCCGAAGCCGTGCTCGGCAAGGGTGATGTTGACCGCGTGAAGGTCGGTGACGACCGCTGAGACGTCGGGCGGATCGGTATCGACGACCAGCCAGGTGTAGCCGAAGGGGTCCTGTACGACCGTGACCGGCGGACCACCGTCGGCGTCGAGCAGTGCACGCACCTCAGCCTCGATGTCGGCGAACGCGCGGCCCTCCGCAGCGCGGAACGCCACGGCGCCCTGGCCGGTGGGCATCAGGTCGAGCGAGACCTGGAGGGTGATCGCCGCCGTGGGCACGGCAAAGAGCGCATCGAGGTTGGGGCCGCGCGCCTTGCGCCGACCGAAGAGGCCGTCGAGGACGCCCACTAGCGCTGGCCGAGATCAGCGGCGATGCGCGCGAGCTGGTCGAGGCGCTTTTGCAGCGGCGGATGAGTCGACAGCAAGGTCTCCAGCCCGAAGCCACCGCCGCCCCCGCGAGAGAACGCCGGGACGAAGGCGAAGGACGCGACCGGCTCCATCTGGCGCAGGTCGCGCGTCGGGATCGCGCCCATCTCGCCACTGACCTTCTGCAGCGCCCGCGCGAGCGCCGTGGGCTGCCCGGTCACGAGTGCCGCCCCGCGGTCGGCGCCGAGCTCGCGGTAGCGCGAGAGAGCGCGGATCAGGAGAAAGGAGATGCAATACACGAGCACGCTCACCAGCATCACGACGAGGAAGACGATCGCGGTGTTCTGATCGCGCCGATCACGCATCATCGAGCCCCACATGGCCGAGCGCACCATGAAGCCGGCCAGGATCGCGGAGAACGACGCGATCGTCATCACCGTGACGTCCTTGTGCGCCACGTGCGACAACTCGTGGGCGAGCACGCCCTCCAACTCATCGCGGTCGAGGCGGCGCAGCAGGCCCGTCGTCACCACCACGACCGAGCGCTTCGCGGTGCGGCCCGTGGCAAAGGCATTCGGGGCGTCGTTCTCGGCGATGGCGATGCGGGGCTTGTCCATGTCGGCCATCGCGCAGAGCCGATCAACCAGCCCGTGCAACTGCGGCGCCTGCTCGGGCGTGACCACATGGGCCCGCATCGCGGCCATGGCGAGCGAGTCGGAGAACCACCACTGGGCCAGCAGCAGGCCGCCGGCGATGAGCAAGACGGCGATGGCACTCACGCCGAGCGAGTACATGACGGCGGCCAGGATCACGTAGAGCAGCCCGAGGCCGAACATCGTGCCGAACATGCGGGCGGTGAGCCCGCGATCGGTGCCGTAGCGAGTACGCGCCATAAGGAATTCGACCGTCCCCCGTCGGGCCCGGCCGAGCGGAAGACCCGCCCGTGCCGGACGCGCGGGTGGCTAGGCCTTGCCGCCCTCGATCGCGCCGCCCGCGCCACCGGGGCCGAGCTCCAGGCGCATCGCCTCGAGCTCCTTGTCGACCTGGCTCTGATTGGCCATGCGCTCGAGTTCGAGCGTGAGGTTGTCCTTGCCGGAACTCGAGACATCCTCGAGGGCGCCGGAGGCGACGAGTTCGTCGATCGCTCCCGCGCGCGCCTGCATCTGGGCCGTCTTGTCCTCGGCGCGCTGCACGGCGAGGCCGACGTCGCCGAGCTCGTCGGAGATGCCGGCGAAGGCCTCGTTGATCTTGGTCTGCGCCTCTGCGGCCGAGTAGGTCGCCTTGATGGTCTCCTTCTTGGTGCGGAAGGCCTCCACCTTGGCCTGCAACTGCTGCGAGGCGGCGACGAGCTTGTCCTCCTGGTCCTGCAATTGCGCAAGTTGGGCCTGCAGGTCGGCGATCTGGGTCTGCAGTCC
>CAINGG010000320.1 GCA_903848435.1 uncultured Actinomycetes bacterium
GACGTCGCCTACCGCATCGGGGCTGTCAACGCAGCGGCCACCGACATCAGTTCCGCATGCGCGGGCTTCTGCTACGGCCTGGCCATGGCACAGGACATGGTGCGCGGCGGAAGCGCCCGCTACGTCATCGTTGTCGGAGTCGAAAAGCTCACTGACTGGATCGACCTCGACGATCGGGCGACCGCCTTCATCTTCGCTGACGGTGCGGGAGCGGTCGTGGTCGGTCCGTCCGACGAACCCGCGATCGGTCCGGTGGTGTGGGGCTCCGATGGCTCCCAGCATGACGCGATCTGCATGACCCAGTCGCTGATCGACTATCGCGACAACGGCGGCGGTCGGTTCCCGACCCTGTCGATGCAAGGTCAGCAGGTATTCCGCTGGGCGGTCTCGAAGATGTCCGTGGCAGCGCAGGAGGCCCTCGATGCCGCCGGCGTCGACGCCAACGATCTCGATGCCTTCATCCCCCACCAGGCCAATATGCGCATCACCGACGCGATGATCCGCGCCTTGAAACTCCCCGAGCACGTGCCGGTAGCCCGCGACATCGAGACGACCGGCAACACGTCGGCCGCCTCCATCCCCATCGCGATGGACCGCATGCTCTCGACCGGAGAGGTCCCCCACGGGGGCACCGCACTCCTGATCGGATTCGGGGCCGGGCTGGCCTACGCAGCCCAGGTCGTGACCTTGCCCTAGCGTGGACCCCCGCGCGCACCACCCATCCCGAAAGGACGCACGATGAGCCAGGAAATCCTCGACGGCCTCGCCGTCATCGTCAACGAGGTCGCCGGCGTGCCGGTCGCCGACATCCAGCCCGACAAGTCGTTCATTGACGATCTCGATATCGACTCCCTGTCCATGGTCGAGGTCGTCATGGCCGCCGAGGACAAGTGGGGCGTGAAGATCCCCGACAGCGAAGTCAAGAACCTCCGCACCGTTGGCGACGCCGTCGCCTACATCGAGAAGTCGACCGCCTGACCGATGCGCATCGCGATCACCGGCCTGGGTGCCACGACGCCCCTCGCGGGCGACGTGCCAGGCAACTGGTCGGCGTTGCTCGCGGGTCGCTCCGGCATCCGCCCGCTCACCGACGAGTGGGTGTCGGACATGACGGTGCATTTCGCGGGCACGCTGGCCGAAGAGCCGCCGCTGGACCGCGTCGAGGCGCGCAAGCTCGACCGCTCCCAGCAGGTCGCGCTTGTGGCCGCACGCGAGGCGTGGGCCGACGCCGGCAGCCCGGAGGTCGACCCGACGCGCATGGGCACGGTGATCGGGTCCGGCATCGGCGGCTTCCTGACGCTGCTCAATGCCTACGACACGCTCAAGGAGCGCGGACCGTCGCGCATCTCTCCCCACACGGTGCCGATGCTCATGCCCAGCGGGCCTGCGGCGGCCGTCGGCCTGGAGTTCCACGCGGCCGCCGGCGTTCACGCCCCCGTCAGTGCCTGCGCCTCGGGTGCCGAGGCGATCGGCGTGGCCGCGCGCATGATCCAGGACGGGCGCGCCGATGTGGTCCTCGCGGGCGGCACGGAGACCCCGATCCACCAGCTGACGATGGCGGGCTTCGCGGCCATGCGGGCACTGTCGACGCGCAACGACGATCCACAGGCGGCCTCGCGCCCCTACGACGTCGACCGCGACGGCTTCGTCATGGGTGAGGGCGCCGGCGTACTCGTGCTGGAGTCCGAGGAGCACGCGCGTGCGCGCGGTGCGCGCATCTACGCCTACGTCGTGGGTGCTGGCATGACGGCTGACGCCCACCACATCGCCCAGCCCGACCCGGAGGGCAAGGGTGCGACGCGGGCCATCCAGGCCGCGCTCGCCCAGGCCGGGGCCACGGCCCATGACGTCGCGCACATCAATGCGCACGCCACGTCGACGCCCCAGGGCGACCTGGCGGAGGCCGTCGCCATCCGCGCCGCCATGGGCAGCGCGCAGCCATTGGTCACGGGCACGAAGTCCATGACCGGGCACATGCTCGGAGCTGCCGGCGCGGTGGAGGGCATCTACACCGTCCTCGCGCTGCACAACCGCGTGGTGCCGCCCACGATCAATCTCGACAACCGCGACCCCGAGATCGACCTTGACGTCGTTCACGGTGCGCCCAGGGAATTGCCCGCGGGAGATCTGATCGCCCTCAACAACTCCTTCGGCTTCGGCGGACACGACATCGCGATCGCCTTCCGGAGCGCCTGATGGGCCAGGCCGAGATCGATCCCCGCTCTCCCCGGGTGCGGCTCACAGCCTTCTTCGATCCCGGCAGTTTTGAGGCCATCACCCCCGAGGACGATCGCGGCGTCCTGGTCGGGGTGGGACGCGTCGACGGGACCCCCGTAGTCGCGTTCGCCACCGATCCCACCGTCCAGGGTGGCGCCATGGGACGCGATGGATGCCGGGCGATTGTCACGGCGTACGACCGCGCCTTTGCCGACTCATGCCCGGTGGTGGGCATCTGGCATTCCGGTGGCGCCCGCTTGCGCGAGGGCGTGGCCAGCCTCGACGGAGTCGGTCGGGTCTTCGCTGCCATGACGCGCATCTCCGGCAAGGTCCCGCAGATCTCCATCGTGCTCGGTCCCGCTGCCGGCGGTGCGGCGTACGGTCCGGCGCTCACCGACATCGTGATCCTCGGCCCCGAGGGGCGCATCTTTGTCACCGGTCCTGAGGTCATTCGATCGGTGACGGGCGAGCAGGTCGAC
>CAINGG010000321.1 GCA_903848435.1 uncultured Actinomycetes bacterium
ATTAGTGATGACCTTGCCATTCCTGCCGACCGGACCATAGATGCCGAAACCGTCCATGGCATACCCGAGGAGAGGTGACTGCTTGCCCGGCTTGCCCTGCTCCATGCACTTCCAGGAGTAGCCGTGGTAGTGGTACTCGGTCGCGTAGGGGTGACCCCAGCAGCGGTCCGTGGGAAGGGCCGCATTGGGGTCATAGATATTGAGGCTCCAGTCGGGTGCGGCCTCGATATGCCAGCCCGCGCCCGTGAGTGAGATGCCGGTCATGAGTGCCGGGATGCAATGGGGCTCGGCCGACACCTTGGGATTGAGGGGCAGTGAGGCGTGCATGTCATAGGGAGCAACTGGAATCTCCGCAGCGTTGGCATAGCCCTCAGCAGGGAGGGCCGAGTAGTACTTGTAAGCGTCCGATGTCTTGGGGATCGGGAAGGTGCCGATCGGATGATTCGGGATGCCGTTGCCCGTTATGTGGC
The DNA here is from genome assembly GCA_903848435.1 of uncultured Actinomycetes bacterium. Classification (GTDB taxonomy): domain Bacteria; phylum Actinomycetota; class Actinomycetes; order S36-B12; family S36-B12; genus Mxb001. Next base: position 471 of record CAINGG010000321.1, read on the forward strand.
GCATCGTCTTGGATTCCGTAATCTCAAGAACACTCTTCATCTTCACGGCACCGGGCACCGTGGTGACCTTCGACGGGATGACCTTGTCGCCCTTCACCCATGGAGTCTGTGCGCGAGTGAGGTGGGTAATCAGGGTCTGGCCGATGATCGCCGTGTCGTCTATGCCGGGAATGGGAACGATGTAGGGGCATGGCCAGATGGTGTTTCGTGCCGGGGCGCCGAACGCCGTGCCCGTTGGCGGGGTCTTGAGGAAGGGCGGGGCTCCGCTGCCGTCCCAGTCGGGGGCGGCGCTCGCTGAGGTCGAGCCAAGGGTGAGGGCGACGGCCATGCCTGCCGCTAGGGCGATGACTCCCGCCCTCGCAACCCAGGTGCAGTTTCGGCTTCGCTTCATGTGGGCCTCCGTCCCGTCGAAACAACTTCGAGCGCCGCGGATGCTAACGCGGCGTCGGGAGGCTAGACCGCCGTCTTTGTCAAAGACCGTGCTGCCACGGGCCTAGGGAGTCGGGCAGCCGGCGCGATTCTCCATCGCGGTGCCCGCGGCCGCCGCGTTGATATGGGCGACGAGCGTCTCCGTCGTGCGCGGATCCCACGTGAGCGCCGTGGTGTCCGGCTGCTTCTCCATCGCCGAGACGAAGAGGCTGTGAGTGTCGGGCAGGGTCAGGCACGAGCGGATGGGAAGCACCGCATCGGACACCGACTTCGCCAGCGCCTGGTCGATCTGCACGACCGCGTCATTGGGCCAGCGTCGAGGCGAGCCGCCCTCCTTCGTGAAGTAGGTGCCACCGATCCGCGTCACCGGGATGCCATCGAGCACCCCCGCCTGCTGATCGGTCCACGTGAGGAAGTTGGGCGCCTGGACGAAGGGCAGCATCTCGCTCACCACGGTCGGGCTGGCCAGGGCCGCGCCCTGGAAGACCAGGCACGACTGGTTGCCGTCACAGGCGGTCGACGGATCCTGACCGGGGTCGATGTCGCCGATCATCACCGGCTCCCACGGACTGCCCACGGTGGCGAAGGAGACAATCTTGGGGCCGCCATTGGCCTTGAGCTCGGCCATCGCGACGCGGGAGAAGACACCGCCCATCGAGTGCGCGACGAGGTGCATCTCGTTGACGCCCTGATCCGTCTGCAGGTAGCGCAGGAAGTTGGCGAGCGTCTGGCCGATCGTCAGCGGGGAGACCGTCGGATCCACGGTGAGGTCCGCCGGCAACTGCGGTGGACAGTCACCGAAGGGACCGCCTTCCGCGGGCTGATCCATGACCTGGCCACCGCCGACCATCGCCGGTGAGGTGTAGACCTTGAAGCCGGCGGCGAGCAGTTGCTCGCGGATGAACGTGTCGGTGTTGCCTGCGGCGTAACCGGTCTTGCACGCCTCAGTCGGGGTCGTGTACGGAGAGATGGCGAGCAGGCCCGAGACGATGACGACCGTGGGCGGAGCCGCCGATGGGCTCTCGGAGGCGTCGCCGCCGGAGCTGGACGAGCAGCCGGCGAGCACGACGGCAGCGGCGATGGCGATGGGGGCGATGAATCGACGCATGGAGGGACTTTGCCACAGGGCCGGGCTCCCGACGCGACATTCCTGCTCATCTTCAGGGCAGAAGGGTGAATGGCTGTCCGTCGAAGGAGCGCAGCGCCGAGAAGTGGCGTCGATCGAAGGTGGCAATCCTGCGGGTGTCATAACGATCAGCAAGCACGACCAGCGAAGCGTCGGTGACTCCGATGGCGTGGTCTTCAAAGCGCTCGATAACGGAGAGGCAGCGATAGAGGTCATCGTCATCGAAGTAGGCGATCTCGTAGTTGGCTCCGGTGATCTCCTGCAGCGCGGCCATCTCTCCGGCGATGCCAAACCGCTTGAGGACGAAGTAGTCCAACTCCGCCACGACCAGTGGGCTGATCACGATCGTCTCGCCCGGATCGGTCAGAACGGTGGCTGCGCGGTCGTGGTCAGGATCGTCGGCAACGAAGAAGGCATAGAGCACGCCGGTGTCGACGATGATCACAACTCCCCGAATCCCTCCATATGCTCATGGAGATTCCCCCCGGTAATCCCATCGGCGGGGCCGCCCATGAGAAATCCACCACGCGGAGCCGGTCGACTCAACTCTCTGTCCACAGCCCGGCGAACGATCTCGGCTTCGGTCACTCCACGCCGATCGGCTTCGGCTTCCAATCGTGACTTGAGGTCCTCGGGGAGGTAAATGGTGGTGCGCTTCATGCCATACATTGTGCCATACGTCAGTCACCCCCGGACCGAGTGAGGGCGCTCGTCTTCCCACTCCTGAAAAGACTTGGCCTAGTGGGGCGACATGACTTGCGGCACTCCGCGGAAGCATCCGATCGAGTACGGGTACTCGTTGTTGAGCACGTAGTGGTAGATCTTCTGCATCTTGCCGTTGAACTTCACCCAGCCCACCCTGCCGTGGCACTCGTCGAGCTGCGCATTGGTGATGACCTTGCCATTCCTGCCAATCGGCCCGTAGATGCCGAAGCCGTCCATCGCGTAACCGAGCAGCGGGGACTGCTTGCCGGGTTTGCCCTGCTCCATGCACTTCCACGAGTAGCCGTGGTAGTGGTACTCGGTGGCGTAGGGGTG
>CAINGG010000322.1 GCA_903848435.1 uncultured Actinomycetes bacterium
CGACCACGCCCGCACTCGTGGACGACACCGAAGGCATGCGACCGTGCAGCGGCTTCGATGAGCTCGTCGATCGGATACGCGCGCGCGGAGTCGTGCCGCCCGAGGGAGTGGGCTTCGGTGGCTGAGCTCGTCGTTGCGGCCCTCGCAGCCGCGGGCTGTGCCCTCGCTCTGCCCCCGGTCGTGCGAGCCCGACGCCCCCGCACTGATCCGCACGCCGATCGAGCGCGCGCGTTCGCTGCCTGGGCACGGTCGCGATTCATGACGCGACGGTCGGTGTCGCAGCGCCGAGAGGCGGTGCGGGAGGCGGTATCGGCGATGGCGGCCGAGTTGGCCGCGGGGCACTCCGCTGCACGAGCGCTGGAGAGAGCCTTCACTCCCGGGGAGGTCGGGCCACGAGCTCGCGCGGCCGTCGTATGGGGCGGTGACGTCGCCGTCGCCCTGCGGGCCGATGCACGCGCACCCGGGTGCGCACTCCTGGCTCAGGTGTCGGCCTGCTGGAGCGTGGCGCAGGGCACCGGGGCTGGCCTGGCCGAGTCGCTGCGCCGCGCCGTCGAAGCGGACCGCGATGACGACGAGGTGCGCACCCAACTGAGCGCCCACCTGGCCGCTCCGCGTGCCACCGCTCGCATGCTGGCGGGCCTGCCCGTGCTCGGCCTGGTGCTGGGCATCGCCATGGGCGGTGACCCGATCCCCTGGCTGCTCGGCGCGCCTCTGGGCATCGCCTGCCTGGTCGGCGGCGCGGCACTGACGGCGCTGGGGCTCTTCTGGACATCGCGAATCGCCGGTCGAGTCGAGGCCCTGCTGTGATCGTCGCGCTCGCCTGCTGCGCCGCCCTGGCGGTAGCTCTCGGCATGCGTCGCCCGCTCGTGCAGCGCACGTCGTCCCTGCCACGTCGGCGAGGTCCCCGTCTCGGAGATCCGCGGTTCATGCGCATCGCATCCGCGGGTGCCGGGCTCATGGTCGCACTGGTCTGGGGTGGAGCTGTCGGCATCGCGCTCGGCGTTCTCATCGCCGTGCTCCTGCCGAGGTGGATCGGTCGCCTCGAATCCCGCGGTGCTCGGACCCGACGCGAAGCCCTGGCACGCCAAGCGGCGCCGGCCGCCGACCTCCTTGCCGCCTGCCTGACGTCCGGCGCGCCGCTGCCCGCATCAGTCGCTGCGGTTGCCGATGCGATGGGTGAACCCATCGCGCGCTCGCTGCGCTCGCTGGTCGACTCGCTCGAGCTCGGCACCGATCCACGCTCGGCATGGCAGGTGCTTGCACGTGAAGAGCCGCTGGCACCGATCGCGAGGGCGGCCGCGCGGTCTCAGGAGAGCGGTGCGCCGCTCAGTGAGGTACTTCGGGGAGCGTCGGCTGACCTGCGACGCGCGCACCACGCTCACGCCGAGGCAGCGGCGCGCGCAAGCGGTGTCAAGGCCGTGGGACCGCTGGCCGCCTGCTTCCTCCCGGCGTTCTTGCTCATCGGGATCGTCCCTGTCGTCGTCTCCCTGGCACTGCCTCTCGCGACGGGCACCTTCGGTTCCTAGCGGGGCGCATCCCCCGGACGACGACGCAGGGCGAGCACGATCACCACGACGAGGCAGGCGAGGACGAAGACCCCGCCTCCCGCCGCGAGCGCGACGACTGCGAGCGTCCCCATGCGGTCTGCCGGAACCACCGCTGCATTCACGACGTTCGTCTCGACAGTCTCGGCTGGTTCGGGTGCGGTGGCTTCATCGACCGACGCCGACTTCATCCACGTCTCGGGCGGAAGCTCCACGCGCAGCAGTCGGTCGTCAGATTCGCTCGCGACGATGAGCGCGCGCCCGTCCGGCGTCCATGTGACGGCTTCCCCCTGCACCTGCGCGGGAAGTTCCACGCTGGTGATGAGTTCGCCGGGCGGCTGGCCGCGGTAGATCCGTGCTTCGCGATAGTCACGCACCGCGTACCGCGTGCCATCGGGTGCCATGGCCGCGTCCGTGACGAAGCCAGCCTCCTCGCCCACCTTGCGCACCGACATCACCCCACGGGGCCACATCGGGCGAGGCACGGCGAAGACCGACCCGCCGAGCAGGCCCTTCGACACGATCCAAAGCTGATCGACCCGGGGGTCGGCCATGAGCGCTTCGGCATCCTGAGGTGTTGAGTACTTCAGCGCATACCGCGTGACGTTGACCGTGGTGCTCCGCAGCTCGCGCGGTTCGCGCACCTCGTAGATCGAGACTGTGCTGCGCGCCGCGGTGTTGTCGCCGATGTCGGCAACCCACAGGACGCGTTCACCGAGCACGTTGACTCCTGCGGCCATGGCCTCGATGTCCTTGGCCGGTACGCCGCGAAGCGTGAGCACCGCGACCGTCTGGCAGGAATCGGCATCGAGTGCGTAGAGCTTGGGTCCGCCGCCGGAGTCGTTGTGGGTCCAGATGATTCCCTCATGCGTTGGCGAGTACGCCAGCCCGCTGATCTCGGTCAGTCGCTTGTCGGAGATGCGGCACAACTCAGTGTCGTCGGCCAGGGCGTGGGGTGCTGCTGCGAGCGGCAGGAAGGCCGCGGCGCACATCAGCATGGCGCCCCATCGCATGCGGCCACCCTAGGCCGGCTCGCTATCCCCAGGGCCCAAGGCGTTGGTCGTTCCACAGTCAAAGGTCGGTCTCCCCCGCGTGCCCCCCGCAGCATCGACGGTGTGCGCGTGCTCCTTCGGAGCGCACGTCCCGGCCGTCTGCCGGAATTGGAGGCCCCATGCACTACCTCATCGCACGCGCCCAGGTCTCTCGCTCACTGAAGCGGCTCGCTCGCGAGGACGACGGGATGGCCACCGCCGAATACGCCGTCGGCACCGTCGCTGTCGCCGGACTCGCCGGTCTTCTCATCAAGATCCTGACCAGTGACGAGGCCCGCAATCTGATCTGGTCGCTCATCTCCCGCGCACTCTCGATCTTCGTCGGGGGCTAGTCATGCGGCCGCGGAGGAAGTCCGACACCGGAAGCGTGCTCTTGGAGACCGCGTTCGCCGTGCCCATCCTCCTGGCCGTCACCGTCGCCCTGGTCTGGGTGGCGTCGCTCGGCGCGACCTACGTGCGCGCGCTCGATGCCGCCCAGACCGCGGCGAGGCAGGC
>CAINGG010000323.1 GCA_903848435.1 uncultured Actinomycetes bacterium
GACTGCGCGGCCCACGGAGTGGCATAGGGGTTGAGCCCGAGGACGTCGAGCATCGCGATCACCTCATCGCGGGCCTGTCGCGCGGCAACGAGCTCGTCGGCGGCAAGCGCGCTATTGCCTTCGCGCACGGTGTCGTGCACGACGGCCAGCGCCTGGGGCACCCCGAGATCGTCGTTCATCGCGGCCGCGAAGGCCTCCGGCACCGGCACGGCCTCCGCTGCTCCCAGCGCCTCCTCGGCGCGGCGCAGGAATCCCTCGATTCGGCGGTAGCCCGCCGCCGCCTCGGCCATCGCCTCGTCGGAGAACTCCAGCATCGATCGGTAGTGCGCAGATCCGAGGTAGTAACGGAGTTCGACGGGGCGCACCCGCTGGACGACCTCGCTGACGAGAAGGGAGTTGCCGAGCGACTTGCTCATCTTCTCGCCGGATGTCGTCACCCAGGCGTTGTGCATCCAGTACTGCGCGAAGGCATCGCCGGCCGCCTTGGACTGTGCGATCTCGTTCTCGTGATGCGGGAAGAGCAGGTCGATGCCCCCGCCGTGGATATCGAACGCTGGACCGAGGTAGCGCGACGCCATCGCCGAGCACTCCAGGTGCCAGCCGGGGCGACCCGGACCCCACGGCGTCTGCCACTGCGGCTCACCGGATTTCGCCGACTTCCACAGCGCGAAGTCGCGGGGATCGCGCTTGATCTGCGCATCGGAATCGGTTGCCGGCTGCATGTCGTCAAGGCGCTGCCCGCTCAGGGCCCCATAGTCGGCGAACGAGCGGACGTCGAAGTACACATCACCGTCGGCGGCATAGGCGTGACCGTCGTCGATGAGGCGCTGCATGAGCTCGATCATCTCCGGCACATGGCCGGTGGCACGCGGCTCGTAGGTGGGCGGCAGGCAACCGAGGACGTCGTACGCCCAGGTGAAGGCCCGCTCGTTGCGCATGGCGACCTGCCAGAAGGGCACGCCCTCTTCGGCGCCCCGCTGCAGGATCTTGTCGTCGATGTCGGTCACGTTGCGTACGAACGTGACGTCGTAGCCGGAGGCTTCGAGCCAGCGCCGCAGGATGTCGAAGGCGAGGCCCGATCGGATATGGCCCACGTGCGGCGGGGCCTGGACCGTCGCACCGCACAGGTACATCGACACCCGACCGGGCTCGAGCGGCACGAAATCGCGCACGCCCCGCTCCGCGGTGTCGTAGAGGCGCAGGGTCACCCGCACAGACTAGTGGGGCAGGCGCGTGACGACCTTCTCCGGCGTGATGCGGCACACGACTCGCACGTTGTCGGTGCCGTCGTCGCCTGTGTAGCGACCTGTGCCGGTGTAGGCCTCATTGAGCCGGTCGATCAGCTCTCGGCCGCCCTCCTCCGTCATCGTCACGGTGCCGCGCACCTCGACATAGGAGTAGGGATTCTCCTTGGGAAACACCAGCACGGTGACCTTGGGATCGGCCTCCATGTTGAGGAACTTGCGGCGCCCGCGGATGGTGGAGACGAGCAGGTCGTTGCCGTCGCGCTCGATCCATACGACGGAAAGCTGCGGGTAGCCATTGGGATTGATAGTCGCGATGGTGGCGAACTCCGGGGCGTCCAGCACGGGGAGGGCTTCGGGCGGAAGGGTGGCGGTCATGGGCGCACGCTACCGCGCTCGGTGCAGCTGGGTGGTCGCAACCGCGGCCAGCCCTTCGCCTCGGCCGGTCAGGCCGAGACCGTCGGTCGTCGTGCCCGAGACGCTTACTCGTGCGCCCACGGCGGCGGACAGCACGTCTTCGGCTTCCGCTCGTCGGGAACCGATGCGCGGGCGCACGCCGATGACCTGCACGGAGACATTGCCGATCGACCAGCCGGCCGCGCGCACGCGCGAGGCCGTCTCCGCGCGCATGGCCACACCCGACGCACCCGCCCAGGCGGGAGCATCGGTACCGAATTGGCTGCCGAGGTCGCCGAGGCCAGCGGCCGACAGCAGCGCATCGCAGGCGGCGTGCGC
>CAINGG010000324.1 GCA_903848435.1 uncultured Actinomycetes bacterium
CGACCTGAGCGACATCGAGAACATCGTCAGCCGCTATGGATTCCCCGTCGAGCGCATCAGCAAGGGTGAGAGCGTCGGGCAGGGTGAATCCATTCGCTTTGATACTCCATCCGGCCACATCATGGAACTCGTCTACGACGTCGAGAAGACCGGTCGGCTCACATCCCTGCTCAATCCAGCGCCTTTCGTCGAGGGCCTCAAGGGCATCGCGCCGCCACGCATGGATCACCTGCTGGTCAAGTGCGAGGAGGTCGGCGAGGCCACGAAGTTCTACACCGAGGTCCTCGGCTTCCGGGTCACCGAGCAGCTTCTCGATGGCGACGGCCACCAGGCGGCCACGTGGATGGAGCGCTCGCACTCGCCGCATGACCTCGCCCTGGTCACCGGCCAGAATGGCGGCTTCCACCACTTCGCCTACTGGCTCGACGACTGGGATCACGTGCGCAAGTCCGCGGACATCCTGGCCTACAACGGCATCTCGATCGACGTCGGTCCCACGCGCCATGGCATCACCCGCGGCAACACGATCTACTTCTTCGATCCGCTGGGCACGCGCAATGAGGTGTTCACCGGCGGATACCGACCGGACCCTGACTTCCCGACCATCACGTGGACCGAAGACAACATCGGCCGCGCGGTCTTCTATTACGAGGGTGAAGTCAACAATCGATTCCTGACGGTGCACACCTGATGGGCATCCTGCGGCTCTCACACGTCGAAATCAAGGTGCCCGACCTCGAGTTGGCCACCGCCTACTATTCCGAGGTCGTGGGCATGGTCGAGACTGCCCGCACGTCCGAGCGGGTCTATCTCAAGTGCTGGGACGAGCAGCAGCACCATTCGGTGATCTTGAACTTCGAGCCGACGCATGGCCTGTCGTACATGAGCTGGAAGGTCGAGAACGAGGCGGACCTCGACTACTACGCCGGTCGACTGAAGGATGCCGGCATCGAGGTGCGCTGGCTGGATGCCGAGGAGCTGGGGCCCGGTGGCGGCCGCGCGATCCGCTTCACGACGCCGTCCAGCCATCAGATGGAGCTCATCCATGGGATGGAACTCGTGGGCAACCTCCTGCCGACGTTCAACCCGCCGCCCAAGCCGTTGAACCTCGTGGGCGTCGCACCGCCGCGGCTGGACCACGTATTCATCACCCTCGAGGACGTCGGTGGGATGACGAGGTTCCTGGAGGACGTCTTGGACTTCCACCTCACCGAGCAGGTGATGGGCGATGACGGCTTCCAGATCGCCACGTGGCTCGAGGTCTCGCACTCCTCGCACGACATCGCCCTGGTGACGGGACCGGATGGCGGCCTGCACCACTTCGCCTACTGGGTCGATGACTGGAACGAGATCCGCGATGCGGCCGACGTGCTGGCCTACCACGGCGTCCGGATCGATACCAATCCCACGAGACACGGTGCGACGCGCGGCCACTGCCTTTACTTCTTCGACCCTGCCGGCAATCGCAATGAGGTCTTCACGGGCGGCTATTGGACCGATCCGGATGATGAGCCCATCACGTGGACAGAGGGCGAGATGGGGCGCGCGATGTTCTATTACGACGGCGTTGTCAATCAGCGCTTCCTGACGGTCCACACATAGGAGAGGTGCGATGACCACCATGGAAGACCGCGAGCGCGTGGCCCTGCCCCGCACGGAGCGCCCCGACGCACCCGCCTACCTCCAGCGTTACCAGGAGCGCCAGGCCCGGGGTCTCGCGTCCACGGTCGAGCATCCGGTCGACGACGACACCACGCCGCTGTACCTGCGCCGTTTCCGCGAGCGCCGTGAGAGCGGCTCAGGCCTCGACGCCCCGGTACCGCTGTGGGAGGGCGCCGAGATCGGGGCCACTCGGGCCTGGGCCGAGGTGACGCGCACCCGCGAGATCATTCCCGAATCCAAGGACCAGATGGCCTCGGTGGTGACCGACATCTACCTGGTGCGCCACGGCGAGACCCAGGGTTACTCCACGGAAGCCGGGCTCACTCCGCTGGGGGCCTGGCAGGCTCACCGCCGCGGCCAGGAGCTCGCACGGCGCGTGATGTCGGGTCAGCACGTGACCATGGCCTGCGCCGACACCAATCGCGCGCGCCAGACCGCCGAAGGGATGCGGCGTGGCCTGCTCGACCACATGGTGCTGTTCGGCCGCGATGCGACGGTGAGCGAGATCAGCCCGATGGAGGAGTTCCGCAACTTCCAGGTGGCCACCCCCGAGGGCTTCCGTGACGTGACGCAGGCATTCCGGCTGTACCACGCGACGATGCAGAAGTTCGAGCGCATCGGCGAGGGTGGTCGCCCGCAGTGGCTGGTCGATGTCGATCGCTTCTGGGGCATCCAGCAGGCCGGCGGGGACCCGATCACGCACTGGCTGACCATGCCGATGCTGAGTTTCGAGCCTCCCGTGGCAGCCGTGCGCCGCTTCTGGGCGGGCATCATGCGGATGCATCACGAGTCGCCCGGGCAGACGATGATCGTGGCCACGCACTCCGGCCCGATCCGTGCCTTCGCGACCGCCGCTGTTGGCTACGACCCCGGCGAGCCGCACAACACCGAATTCGTGCGAGTCCGCATCCTGGCCGGTGGCGAGAGCGCGATCGTGCTCTATCGCAATCGCGTGCAGGAAGTCGCCGTTCCTGATTTCGACGCCCTGCCTGACTGGTGGGCTGGCCTCGAGGGACGCGCCCTGCCTGCTAGCCGTCGGGGAGAGCCTGCATGAGCGTGATCATGTGGTTCCAGAGCTACTGGCCCGCGATGAAGGGCGAGGTCGGTGGCAAGGCCGCCAGCCTGGGCGAGATGACCGGAGTGGGCCTTCCGGTACCCCCCGGTTTCGCGCTCACGACCAAGGCGTACCGGCAGGCGCACGACGCTGCCGACCTCGATGCCACGCTCGCCCGTTTGCTCCACGGCCTGGACACCAAAGACACCGGCCAGGTGGCCACGGTGTGCGCCGAGGTGCGCGACGTCATCCGCACCATGCCCCTGCCCGCCGAAGTCGATGAGGCGATCCGGCAGGCGTACGGCGAACTGTGTCGTCTGGCGGACGCCACCGATCTCCCGGTCGCTGTGCGTTCGTCGGCCACGTCGGAGGACTCACCCGATGCGTCGTTCGCGGGCGAGCATGACACCTACCTGTGGGTCCGTGGGGGCGACGCGGTGGTCGATGCTGTGCGGCGTTGCTGGGCAAGCCTCTTCACTGATCGCGCCACGTGCTACCGGGTGGAGATGGGCTACGAACACCGCTCCGTCGAGATGGCGGTGGTCATCCAGAAGATGGTGCGTCCGAAGTCTGCGGGTGTGGCCTTCACACTTAATCCCTCCGACGGAGACCGGTCCGTGGTGGCCATCGACTCGGCGTGGGGCTTCGGTGAGGGAGTCGTGTCGGGTGAGATTACGCCCGACAACTTCCTCGTCGACAAGGTGCTCTTCGAAGTGAGCAAGCGCAACGTCTCCACCAAGGAGGCAGAGTTCGTCCTGACGGACGACGACCGAGTCGAGAAGCAGCCCTGCGACCCCGCCAAGGCGGCAGAGCCCTCCTTGACCGACAGCGAGATCAAGGCCATCGCTCGGCTCGCACGCACGGCCGAGCGGCACTACGGATGCCCTCAGGACATCGAGTGGGCTGTCGATCTCGACCTGCCCGAGGGGGAGAGCATCATCCTCCTGCAGGCACGGCCCGAGACCGTTTGGTCAAAGAAGCCCCCACAGCAGGTAACGGAGGGGGACAATCCCTCCGACTTCATGTCAAGCATCGTCTCGACACTCGTCAATCCGCTCCACGCTCGGAAGAAGTGACCCCCCAGGTCGAACGCAAAGGAGACCACATGTCAGACAAGTTCCCCAGCCCGTTCGATGTGCCCGCTCCCGAGGGTGCAGCGAACTGGCGCAGCCTCTACCCCTACGGCCTGGTCTTCAGCGAGGATCGGCGCGACTACGAGGATGGCATCTTTTGGTTCCAGGACGGCATGCACTGGCCCGACCCCCTGCCCCCGTGGGACGCCTCCATCATCGACCTCGCATTCGGGGCGCTCAGCCAGTACAACAGCCGCGTCTTCATCGTGCCGCCCGCCAATGGGCTCAGCGTGCGGCTGCTCAACGGCTACGTCTACCTGTCGCCCGTACCCGCCGACCCGGCGCAGATCGAGGCTCGCGCAGGGATGTTCATGGAGCGGGCGGGCTACTACTTCATGAATTGGAATGACCTGTACGACAAGTGGATGCAGAAGGTCCGCGCCCTTGTCGGCAGCCTGGAGGCCATTGAGATCGAGCCGTTCCCCGAGTTCGAGGACTTCTCGGTGGTGCAGGAAGGCCACGGGGTCACCCATGGCTTCAACCTCTACAAGGCCTACAACGAGATTCTCACCGCGACCGCCCAGATCTGGAACTACCACTTCGAGTTCCTCAACCTCGGCTACGCGGCCTACCTCGACTTCTTCGGCTTCTGCAAGACCGCGTGGCCGAACATCCCCGACCTGGCCATCGCCAAGATGGTGGCCGGGGTCGAGGTGGACCTCTTCCGTCCCGATGAGGAGCTCAAGCGCCTGGCGCGCCTGGCTAATGACACCGGGGTTGCCGACGCATTCAAGGCAGGCAACGTCGATTCGACATGCGACATCCTCAAGAGCACCGATGCGGGCAAGGCCTGGATCGCATCCTTCGCAGAGTCGGCCGAGCCGTGGTTCAACTTCTCCACGGGTTCGGGCTTCTATCACAAGGACAAGATCTGGATCGAGAACGTCGAGGTGCCCTTCGAATTCATAGGCAACTACATCGACAAGCTCCAGCGTGGCGAGGATCTCGCCCGTCCGCTCGACGCCATCCACGCCGAGCGGGATCGCATCGTTGCCGAGTACGCCGAACTGCTGCCGAGCGATGCCGATCGTGAGGCCTTTCAGGGCAAGCTGGGCCTGGCTCGAGTGGTGTTCCCCTACGTCGAGAACCACAACTTCTACGTGGAGCACTGGACCCACTCGGTGATCTGGCGCAAGATGCGCGCCATCGGCAGCGTCTTCGTCAAGGAAGGCTTTGTGGCCGACCCGGATGACATCTTCTACATGCACCGCGGCGAGGTGCTCGATGCCATCTGCGACCTCTACAACTCCTGGGCGGCACCGGAGCCGGCCCGCGGGCCGAAGTACTGGCCGCCGATCATCAAGGAACGCCGCGCCATGGTGGAGGCCCTGAAGGGTCAGAAGCCTCCGCCCGCGCTGGGCGAGCCTCCCGAGGTCATCACCGAGCCGTTTACCGTCATGCTCTGGGGCGTCACGTCCGAGTCCGTGGAGGGTTGGCTGGGTGCCGCGGATAGCGCTGACGGCAGCCTCAAGGGAATGTCGGCTTCGCCCGGACTCGTCGAGGGCCTTGCCCGCGTGATCTTCTCGGCGGACCAGATCGGCGAGGTGCAGGAGGGCGAGATCCTGGTGGCACCGCTCACGGCCCCGTCGTGGGCGCCTATCTTCGGCAAGATCGCCGCGACGGTGACCGAC
>CAINGG010000325.1 GCA_903848435.1 uncultured Actinomycetes bacterium
ACGATCTTCCCGACGATGGTCGCGGGCTCGATCTTCACCTTCTCGCTGAGTCTCGGCGACTACATCACCGCGCAGATCGTGGGCGGCAAGATCGTCATGCTCGGCAACGTCGTCCAGCAGAACTACGTCACCAACCTGCCCTTTGCCGCGGCCTTCGCGACCATCCCGGTGATCATCGTGCTGCTCTACCTCGCGGCCGTCCGCCGCACGGGCGCCCTGGACAACCTGTGACGACCAGCCGAGGCACCAAGATCGTGCTGTCGATCCTGGCCGGAATCGCCTTCCTCTTCGTCTACATCCCGCTCGCGGTCGTCCTCATCAACTCGTTCAACTCGGGCCAGACGCTGGGCTGGCCGCCCGCGGGATTCTCGACGCAGTGGTGGGTGAAGGCCTTCGAGAACGACGGCGTGCGCGAGGCGCTGCTGACCAGCGTGATCCTGGGCCTGTGCGCTACTGCCATCGCCCTGGTGCTCGGTACGCTCGCCGCACTGGCGCTGGGTCGCTACAAGTTCTTCGGGCGCGACACGGTCAGCCTGCTGATCATCCTGCCTATCGCGTTGCCCGGCATCGTCACCGGCATCGCGCTCAATAACGTCTTCACGTCCTTCCTGGGCGGGCTGACCTTCCTCACCCTCGTCATCGGCCACGCGACCTTCTGCATCGTCGTGGTCTACAACAACGCTCTCGCCCGCATCCGGCGCCTGGGAGGGAATGTCGAGGAGGCCTCCGCCGACCTGGGGGCGCACGGGTGGCAGACGTTCCGTCACATCACGTTCCCACTCATGCGCTCGGCGCTCGTCGCCGGCGGGGTCCTCGCCTTCGGCCTGTCCTTCGACGAGATCATCGTCACCACATTCACGGCCGGCCCCGGCATCACGACCCTGCCGATCTGGATCTACCAGAATCTCTTCCGGCCCAACCAAGCGCCGATCGTCAATGTCGTCGCCGCGTTCCTGGTCATCGTGTCGATCCTGCCGATCTACATCGTGCAGCGGTTCTCGAGTGCCGATGAGCGCGGCGGCGGACTTATGTAGCTGGTTCCCACCGCACGGCGTCGCCCTCCACCACGGGGCGGTAACTGCCCACTGCCAGGGCAGCGAGAGGTTGCAGGACGAGCCGCTCGACGGTGCGCAGCACTTCGCGCGCGCCGTACTCCTTGCTGAATCCCACCCGCTCGATGACGGCGTAGAGCTCGGGTGGCGCTTCCACGGCGTAGCCGCGCGAGCGCAGCGTCTGGAGGGCCGCGTCGGTGCGGATTCTGGTGATGGCGGCCACCGCCTCGGCGGTGAGTGGGGAGAACACGAGGATCTCGTCGATGCGATTGAGGAGTTCCGGGCGCATCGTGCGGCGCAGGACCTCGCGCACGGAGGAGATATCCGCTACGGCCGAGGTGGCGTTCTCCACGAAGCCGACGGAGCCTGTCGAACTGAACACCTCGGCACCAAGGTTGGTCGTCATCACGACGACGACCTCGCGGAAGTCGGCGGTCGTGCCGCGCATGTCGGTGAGGCGACCCGCGTCGAAGACCTGCAGGAAGGTGTTCCACACCTGTGGGTCGGCCTTCTCGATCTCGTCGAGGAGCAGGACGCATCGCGGTGTCTGCCGGATCTTGGTGGTGAGCCAGCCCTCGGGATTGTCATGCCCGACGTAGCCGGGTGGCGAGCCCACGAGCTTCGACGTGGTGAAGTCGTCATGGAGCTCGCTCATGTCGATGCGCACGAGCGCATCCGGCGATCCGAAGAGGGCATCCGCCATCGCGATGGCCAGTGCGGTCTTGCCGACACCCGTCGGACCGGCGAAGAGGAAGACGCCGTCAGGCCGGTGCGGATTGAGGTCGAGCTGCGCGACGGTGATGGCTAGCCGCGCCGACACGGCCTGCACCGCGGCCTCCTGCCCCACGATCTGCTCGTTGAGCGCCTTCGCCATGGCAGCCGGGTCAACGCGGCGCTGGACGGGCTTGGTGAGCGGCAGGTCGTCGATCGTGACCGTCTCGTGCACATCGCGCGCCCAGTCGGCCTCGCGTGCGCGTCGAGCGGCACGCGTCGCCGCGATATCGAGCCGGCGCAGCGCCAGGGAGGGATGCGCACCGACATCGCCGTCCTGCGCCGGACCCAGTGATGCGGCGATCACCTCGGGGGGAATGGTCACCCGGTGGTAGGCCCCGATGTCTGCACTCTCCTGGCTCACGACATCGCGCATCGTGGCCTCGTCGAGCGTCGGGAGTTGAACCACCGCGAACTCCTCGAAGAGTTCCCGATCGGTGCCTTGCAGCCTGGCCAGGTAGGGAGATGCGACGACGGCCACGATCCGCAGAGCGGGATTCTCCATCGCGGGCCGAAGCGCTGATAGGTAGGGCCCGTTGACGCCGGAGGGGTATCCCAGCCCGAGCGGGATCTCGATGTCGTCGATGAAGAGCACCGAGTTGCCGGACGCGAGACGGAGCATCTCGCTCAGGGCGGCCAACTGCTTGTCTGATGCGGCACCGGCGTTGTCGATGCGCACGACGGGGGTGCCCCGCTGTGACATGGCCTGGGCGATGGCCGCGGCCATCGTGGTGCGACCGGCGCCTTCGTCGCCGACCAGCAGCACGGGCATCGGCTGCTTGCGCTCCAGGGCGTCGAGCATCTGGTCGAGCGCATCGCGTCGACCGAGCACGTCGGCTCGTGGCTCGACGACCGATGTCCACTGGGCGTGAGCGTTCGGGATAGCGACGCTCGGCGTGACGATCGGTGCCTCTGCCTGGTCAGGTGCACTCTCGGGGGCGCTGGGGCGCACGGCCTCGGCAAGGGTCGCCGCGATGGCGGCAAGGTCACCGGCCTTCAGCACCGCCAGGAGCTCGCGCGTGGACGGGTCGACCCTGGGGCTGTCGTAGGTGACCGCGGATGCCGTCAGGATCGCCTCCGCGGCGGGCAGGACGTCAGTCCACTCGGCGGTCGCGTCGGCGTGCCGGGCAGCGAAGGCGATCGCCACGTGGGCGGGCAACACCACTCCGTGGCCCCGCCGCTTTGCTTCAGCTGCCGCATCGTCCAGCAGAAGTGACTCGTCGGCCACTAGGAGTCCTGGTAGCGCGTTCCACCGAACTGCTGGGTGAACTCCTCATCAAGAGCATTGGCCGTGTCGACGACAGCGAATGTCCGAATACGCAGTTCTTCCGGGTCGATGTATTCCGCGATGAGGGTATCGGTGAAGTAGACGTAGGTCTGGCCCTTGTACTCGCTGTCATCCGCATAGGGATTCATGGACAGGTGGCCGAAGTACCACTTGTCAGCATTGCGCGCGAGGTGCTCCAGTAGTTCCGGAGTGATCGGCGCATAGAAAGCGATGGGCGCGGTCAGCGTGACGTAGACGAGTCGCTTCTCGGGGATGGGGAAGAACTCCAGGAAGACTCGCGTGGAACCTCGATCGACGGTCAGGCGCCCCCGTTGGTCGAGACCGATCTCGGTATCGCGCAGGAGAAGGGTCTGGACCTTCTGCCGGGCCGCCTCAACAGCGGCCTCGGCATTCCACTCCTGCGTCGGGGGCGCCTCCGTCATGCCGGGGACTCTACTCAGCCAGCGCGTACTCCCGTGGGGTCCCCGGCACCCTCGAGGCAGAACCCGAAGTGCCGCACGCTGCCGCCGGCCGCGATCGTGCCACCCCAGGAGGGTGCGACCACATTGACCAGGCGTCCGGTGACGACGACCGTGCCGCTCCACGACTCGCGAATGCGAGTACCGGTCGCGAGCGCGAACGATGCCGACCACGTGCTCACGGCGCGTGATGTCGGATTGCTCACCACGAGGGTGTGGCATGACCCGGTCTCCCACCGCGAGTCCGTGACCAGGCTTGCGGTCAGCCCACTCGCGGGCTGCGTGGGTGTCGGTGTCGGTGTAGGTGTCGGTGTGGGCGTCGGCGTGGGTGTCGGTGTGGGTGTCGGCGTCGGCACGGCCGCATTGCGGGTCGCGCAGTAGCCGAAGCTCGTCGGGCTCCCCGACTTCACCATGTGATTCCACGCGGCACCGCCGACGCTGATCGTGCCGTCGGGCTGGGTGGTGCGCACGCCGTTCCACAGATCCGTCACCGTGATGGCACGGGGCAGATCGACCCGCCAGTGCTTCTCCGTGGCCGAGGTCGTCGCGACCGTGACGTCGGCGCAGTAACCCACGCCCCAGTCGCTCGACACGACGGCCGTCGCGATGATGCCCTCGGTCATCCCCGGCATGGTCGGCGTGGGCGTCGGCGTCGGGGTTGGCGTGGGCGTCGGC
>CAINGG010000326.1 GCA_903848435.1 uncultured Actinomycetes bacterium
CGCCGTACCTGCTGCTCCAGGCCTTCATCGCGATCACCCTGCTCGAGGCGGTCAACTACCTCGAGCACTACGGGATGCTGCGCCAGATCGTCGGCAAGCCGGGCTTCGAGCGCTATGAACGCGTCGACCCGACGCATAGCTGGAACTCCAACAACATCGCGACCAACGTGCTGCTCTACCACCTGCAGCGGCACAGCGATCATCACGCGCATCCCACGCGCCGCTACCAGGCCCTCCGCGACGAGAAGGGTGCCCCAGCGCTGCCGACGGGCTACGCCAGCATGATCCTGCTCGCCCTCGTGCCGCCGATGTGGAATCGCATCATGGACCCCCGCGTTGTCGAACACTTCGACGGCGACATGTCGCGCGCCAACATCGTGCCGAGCAAGCGCGAGCGCATCCTGCGTCGCTATCCCGCACAGCAGGCCGCCGCCTCCTACGCGCGCAACGCCGAGGAACTGCCCGGGGCGCTGCTCGTCGCCGACGGGCCGATCGTCGCGTCCTGCCCGGGCTGCGGCTACCGCTACGACCAGCGGGTGGGCGATGCGCGAGAGGGCTTCCCGGCGGGCACGCCCTGGTCGGCGATCCCCGACACCTGGTGCTGCCCGGACTGCGGCGTGCGCGACAAGGTCGACTTCCTCGTCACGATGCCGTGATGCCGATGCGAGAGGCCGTGGCCCCCTCCGTGCCGACGCGACCTACGCGCGAGCGCATCATCGAAACCGCCGCTCGCATGACCGCCGAGCTGGGCTGGTCACGCGTGACGATGGGCGCCCTGGCCGAGGAGGTTGGCGTCAGCCGGCAGACCGTCTACAACGAGGTGCACTCCAAGGACGCGCTCGCCGAGGCCATGATCATGCGCGAGCTGCTCGTCTTCCTCGCGGCGGTCGAGCAGGGGTTCGACCGCCATCCCGATGACCCTGCCCAGGCCGTACGCGCGGCGACGCGCGGCGTGCTGGAGCTCGCCCGTGACAACGAGCTGCTGCGAGCGGTTGTCTCGGGCACCCAGGGGGAAGACACGGACCTGCTGCCCCTGCTCACGACGCGTTCTCAGTCACTGCTGTCGATCGCCACCTCTGTCGTCCACGACCGGCTGGCGGCGTACGACCTGGATCTCAGCGAAGCCGACCTCAACGGAGCTGTCGACATGATCGTGCGCACCGTGCTGGGTCACGTGGTGCAGCCGTCCGGCGCGCCGCGCGCGACAGCCGATGCCGTAGGCCGCGCGGCGCAGCGCCTGCTCGGCTAGCCGATCACCGATCCCTTGCGCAGGGGCACGATGGTGGCCAGCTGCGCGAGGGCGATGACCGCGAGCACCAGGAAGACGGTGACCCACGAGTTGAAGACCTGCAGGATCGCTCCGGCGAGGGTCGGCCCGAGTGCCGCCACCAGGTAGGTCACCGTGAAGGCCATCGCGGTCAGCCGCGCGGACGCCGCGCCGTTAGGAGCGAACTCGCTCAGCATGCCCAGGCTCATCGCGAAGCCGCCGGCGTTGGAGGCACCGAAGAGGAAGAGGGTCAGCGGCGTGGCGAGAGTCGGATCCACGGCGAAGATGACCAGGCAGGCAGTGGTGACGACCACGGTGAGCACCCACACCACGCGACGGCCGGGCATGTTCTGAGTGAGCCACGGCAGCGCGAAGCCGCCGACGATCTGGGAGAAGGCAAAGAGGCCGAAGAGCCAGCCACTCTCCTCGGCGTTCCAGCCTCGCTCGTCGAGGGAGGGTGCAATCCATGCCACGGCGCCGTAGAAGACAACGGAGTTGATGGCCATGTAGGCGGTGAGTGCCCAGGCAATCGGGCTGCGCCACGGCAGGGATGACAGTCGCACTCGGCTCATGCCGGCATCTCGGCCGCGTCGCCATGGACGTTCGACGATGGCCCACGCGAGGAAGGCGATGGTCGCGGGGACCGCCCACAGGGCGAGGGCAGCCTGCCAGGAGCCGGTGAGCTGTGCCAGCGGCACGGTGAGCGCGGCACCGAGGGTCGCGCCGGCGAACATCACGGAGGTCCACAGGCCGGTGGATGCGCCGATGGCGTCGGGGAGCTGCTCGCGCACGATGCTGGGCACCAGGCCCGAGGCGAGGGCGATGCCGGTTCCGGCGAGTACGACGGACAGCGGCAGCACCCCCGGCACGGTCGACCAGAGGCGGATGCCTGCCGCAATCGCCAGCACGGCCAGCGCCAGCCACACCGTCTGCGTGCGACCGAAGCGTGCCGCGATCGTGGGCACGATGAGTGCGACCGCACCCATGAAGACCACCGGCACGGTCGTGAGCAAGCCGATGGAGACATCGCTCCACCCGGTGTCCGCCTGGATGTCGACGGTGACGGCAGGGATGCTCGTGAGCAAGGTGCGCAGGTTGATGGCGACGAGGCCGAGAGCCGTGAGCACCACCCAGCGAGAGGTGGTGGCTGTCGTCACTGCGAGCCCGGGAGGCGCTCGGCCTTGTCCAGGGCGTCCGTCGTGTCGGCTCCGAGGTCAGCGGCCAGGAACTCCGCGGTCTCGGGGATGGCCAGGTGC
>CAINGG010000327.1 GCA_903848435.1 uncultured Actinomycetes bacterium
TGCCGCCCAGGGCGCGCACCATGGCGATCTCGGCCGGCGTCTCGTATTGCGGGCCCAGGAACTGGGCATAGACGCCTTCGTCGAGCGATGGATCGATGCGGTGGACGATCTCGCGCAGGCGCTGTGAGTAGAGGTCGGTCATGTCGATGAACGTCGCTCCGTGCAGCGGCGTGACCCCGAAGAGGTTGAGGTGGTCGCGGATCAATACCGGTGTGCCGGGGCTCCACGCCGGATCGAGTCCGCCGCAGCCGTTGGTCAGCACCACGATGCGGCAGCCGGCAGCGGCGGCCGTGCGTACGCCGTGCGCGACGGCATCCACCCCGCGGCCCTCGTAGAGGTGGGTGCGGCCGAGGAAGACGAGGATTCGTCGCCCGTCAGCGTCGATGCTGCGGATGCGACCGGCATGGCCGACAGCCGATGGTGGGGCGAAGCCGGGGATGTCGGTGACGGGGAACTCGGCGACCGTGGTGCCCAGGAGGTCAGCGGCGGGCACCCAGCCGGAGCCCAGGACGATCGCGATGTCGTGGCTGTCGACGCCGGTGCGCTCGGCGATCGCAGCAGCGGCTTCGCGCGCGGCGCCCTGCGGATCCTCGTGTGGCGTGACCACGCGGCGACGCTATCAGTGCCCGGTCAGCCGGTGCCGGTGCACGGATGCTCGCGCAGCGTGCGCACGTAGTCCTCGGGTGCCCCACCGGCCTCGGCCGCGTCCGCGATGATCGATAGGTAGCGCGCGGAGGGCAGCCCGCCCTCGTAGGCGTCGAGCACATAGAGCCAGGCCAGGACGTTGCCGTCGAGCGTCTGCACCCGCACGCGGATCTTGTTCCACAGTCCGAGGGAGATGCCCTCCCACGCATCGAGGGCCGCCTCGTCGAGCGGATGCATGTCGTAGAGCACGACGAAGACGGCGCTCCCGGCCTCCTCGACCACGGTCGACAGCGCACCGTCCCACCCGACGTCCTCGCCGCCGAAGGTGATGCGCCAGCCTTCGAGCCAGCCGGTACCGGCCACCGGCGAATGCGGGGCCCGCTCCGCCATCCGGTGGGGATCAAGGTTGGAGCCGTAGGCCGCGTAGAGCGACACGTCGCCAGGGTACGGGCGCGACGGCGCGGCCGGGGCGGTCCGACACAATGAGCCCGTGGCGTCGGTCGTGATCGTGGGAGCCGGGCCCGGCGGCTATGAGGCAGCTCTCGTGGCGTCCCAGCTCGACGCCGAGGTCACCATCGTCGATCCGCGGGGGCCGGGAGGGTCCGCCGTCCTCACCGACTGCGTGCCGAGCAAGACCCTCGTGGCGACCGCCGACGTGCTGTCCTTCGCGGCAGCCACGGGCGCTCTAGGAGTCCGGGTGGGCGGCCAGAGCCCGCAGCCGGGCACGATCGGCGCTGACCTCGCGGTCGTCAATGAGCGCATCAAGCGCCTGGCGCAGGCGCAGAGCGACGACATCGAGGACCGGCTGAAGGCGGAGGGCATCGCGCACGTGCGCGGACGCGGTCGCCTCCTCTCACCGCAGTCGGTTGCCGTCTCGGGCGACGATGGTGACAGCGTCCTTGCCGCCGATGTGGTGCTGATCGCCACCGGTGCACGCCCAAGGCTGCTGCCCGACTCGATCCCCGACGGCGAGCGCATCGTGACCTGGCAGCAGCTCTATGACCTTGATCGTGTCCCTGAGCGCCTGATCGTCGTGGGCTCGGGTGTCACGGGTGCGGAGTTCGCCTCGGCCTACGAGGCACTCGGCTCTAACGTCACCCTGGTGTCCAGCCGCGATCACGTCCTGCCGAGCGAGGATCCCGATGCCGCCGCCGTGATCGAGGACGTCTTCGCCGAGCGCGGGGTCACCGTGCTCGAGCAGTCGCGAGCGCGAGCCGCGCGGCGTACGCCCGACGGAGTCGTGGTCGACCTCGAGGACGGCCGGCAGATCGAGGGCAGCCACGCGCTGCTCGCACTCGGCTCGGTGCCCAACACTGAAGACCTGGGCCTGGCTGAAGCCGGCGTCGACGTTGACGAGCGCGGCTTCATCAAGGTCGATCGGGTGTCGCGTACGTCGGCCCGCGGTGTCTACGCCGCCGGCGACTGCACCGGGGTTCTGCTGCTCGCCTCGGTGGCCGCGATGCAGGGCCGCATCGCCATGTGGCATGCGCTCGGTGACGCGGTCACTCCGCTCGAGCTCCCGTCCGTGTCGAGCACGGTCTTCACGACGCCGGAGATCGCCACCGTCGGGGTGACGCAGCGCCAGGTCGACACTGGTGAAGTGAGAGCCGACGCCATCACGCTCCCGCTGGCCACGAATGCCCGGGCCAAGATGCAGGAGATTCGCCACGGTTTCGTGAAGGTGTTCTGCCGGCCGACCTCGCGCATCGTGATCGGTGGCGTCGTGGTGGCGCCTCGGGCCAGCGAACTCATCCATGCGCTCACGCTGGCGGTGGATTCACGACTGACAGTCGATCAATTGGCGTCGACGTTCACGGTCTATCCGAGCCTGAGCGGATCGATCGCCGAGGCCGCACGGCGCTTGCACATCAGCGCTGAGGCCTAGGCCTCAGCCGAAGTCGCCGCCCCCGAAGTCGCCGCCGCCGCCGAAGTCGCCGCCGCCGTGGCCGAATCCACCGCCCCCGAAGTCGCCACCGCCGCCGAAGCCCGATCCGCCGCCGTCCGAGGCCCCACCCGATGGGCCCGCTGTCGAGATGCCGGACACCGACGGCATGAAGGCGCTCGCCAGCATCGTGCCGACGAAGATCATGGGGAGGGCGTCGGCGAAAGAGGAGTAGTAGCCGCGTGCGTAGGGCGCGTAGTCGGCACCGGCGCGCCAGTAGGGCACGCGCTGCCCGCCGGCCATGACCTCGCGCGGCTGGGGTGCCGCACCCGACTGCAGTGTCGCGGCGCAGGCTGCGCACACGGGCACGGGGTGCGGGGCTCCGCCGTCGGGGGCCCACATGACGTCGGACTCGCTGGGCCCGTGCCGCGGGTCGACGAAGCAGGGTGGCCGACGCTGGGGGAGGGCGCGACCGTCGACGCGGGCCTGCACGCAGGCGAGGGCGTAGCGGCCGGCCTCCAACTCGGATGTCGCGCGAGTGATGTCGGCATCGCTCTTCGCCGTCGAGGAGGCATCGCTGGCGCGAGAGTACGCATCGAGCGCCGTCTGGAGGTCAGCGCGGCCAGCATCGTCCAATCGCGGGTCGGCGACGTCGAAGGCGGCCAACTGCTCGCCGAGCGAGGTGACATCCTCATCGAGGGTGCCCCGGATCGTGACCAGCTGCTTCGCGCGTGAGCGTCGTGCCGCCCGAACGCCGAAGACGACCACGAGGGCGATGCCCGCGAGCACCACGAGCAGGATGATCAGGCCCACCCACGAGCCGCCGCCCGATGACGAGGTGTCCGCTGGTTGTCCCGAGTCGTTGTACTGGGCGTCGACGCCGGAGACGAAGGCCTCGAGCACGGCGAAGGGCCCGTTGGACGCCTGTGCCTGGAACGCGTCATCGGCGATCGAGGTGACCGAGCCGCTGGTCGAGCCCGCGCGGAAGGCGTTGCCCGCGATGACGGCGTAGACGCCCTCGCGGCCGACCGCGTCACGCAGGCTGCGCAGGAGGGTGTCGGCGCTCCCTGCCTCAGCGGCTGCGGAGGCCGGCAGGATCGCGATGTAGATGGGCAGTCCCGTCGCGGCCACCTGACCCCGCAGGTCGTCGGCCTGGCCGGGGCTGAGCGCGTTCTCGGCGGACGGATCGTTGTAGACCGAGTCGGTGCGAAGCGCCGAGGCGACCGCGTCGATCGACGTGCGGGCTTGAGCCGCCGGCGTGACGAGGGCGACGGCGGCGAGAGCGATGCCGCCCAGGATGGCGAGAGAGCGAAAGCGGGCCACGTCTCGACGTTACCCCCTCGACCGTCTTGGTTACCTCACTGGTGGCTTAGGCCCTCCTCAACCCACCACTCGGGTAACTCAGACGGTGAGGGAGGGGTGGGCTAGTCCTTGATGTCGCACAGGACGGTGCCGGTGGGGACCGTGGCCCCGACGGTGGCGTCCAGGCCGGTAACGGTGCCCGCCTTGTGGGCGTTGAGGGGCTGCTCCATCTTCATGGCCTCGAGCACGACGATGAGGTCGCCCGCCGCCACCTGCTGGCCCTCCTCGACGGCGACCTTGACGATGGTGCCCTGCATGGGGGCTGTCAGGGAGTCGCCCGATGCTCCTCCGGAAGCACCCGCGCCGCGCTTTCGTGCGGTGGGCTTGCTGCGCGCGCTGCCGGACGATCGCGCCGACAGGCCCGATGGCAAGGTGACCTCGAGCCGCTTGCCGTCGACCTCGACGACCACGGTCTCGCGCTCGGTGGCATCAGTCGTCGCATCGACCGTGCCCGCATAGGGCGGGATCGTGTTGTCGAACTCGGTCTCGATCCAACGCGTGTGCACCGTGAAGGGCTTGCCGTCGACGGGAGCGAACGCCGGATCGCTCACGACGACCCGATGGAAGGTGAGGGCGGTCGCGATGCCGTCGATCTGGAACTCGGCCAGCGCGCGACGCGAACGCTCGAGCGCCTCCTCGCGATCGCGCCCGGTGACGATGAGCTTGGCGAGCAGGGAGTCGAAGTTGCCGCCGATGACGTCGCCCTGGCGGAATCCCGCGTCGACACGCACGCCGGGCCCGGAGGGGGCCACCCATGTCGTCAGCACGCCGGGAGCTGGCAGGAAGCCGCGCCCGGGATCCTCGCCGTTGATGCGGAACTCGATGCTGTGGCCGCGCAGCACCGGATCGTCGTAGTCGATGACGCCGCCGTCGGCGATGCGGAACTGCTCGCGCACGAGGTCGATGCCGGCGACCTCCTCGCTCACGGGGTGCTCGACCTGCAGTCGGGTGTTGACCTCGAGGAAGGAGATGGTGCCGTCCTCGCCGACCAGGAACTCGCACGTGCCGGCGTTGTCGTAGCCGGCCTCGCGGATGATCGCCTTGGAGGCGCGGTAGAGCTCCTCAAGCTGCGCCTCCGACAGGTAGGGCGCGGGAGCCTCCTCGACCAGTTTTTGGTGGCGTCGCTGCAGTGAGCAGTCGCGGGTCGACACGACGACGACGTTGCCGTGCTTGTCGGCCAGCACCTGGGTCTCGACGTGCCGCGGGTTGTCG
The DNA here is from genome assembly GCA_903848435.1 of uncultured Actinomycetes bacterium. GTDB lineage: Bacteria > Actinomycetota > Actinomycetes > S36-B12 > S36-B12 > Mxb001. Next base: position 5,102 of record CAINGG010000327.1, read on the forward strand.
AGGTAGCGCTCGACGAAGCACTCACCGCGACCGAAGGCGGCGACTGCCTCGCGCACGGCGGAGTCATAGAGCTCGGGGATCTCCTCGAGTGTGCGCGCAACCTTGAGGCCGCGACCGCCACCGCCGAACGCGGCCTTGATCGCGACGGGCAGGCCGTGCTCCTGCGCGAAGGCGATGACCTCATCGGCACCGGACACGGGGTCGGGAGTGCCCGGCACCTGCGGCGCGCCCGCTCGTGCGGCGATGTGGCGCGCGGACACCTTGTCGCCGAGGGATCGGATGGCAGCGGGGGGCGGGCCGATCCAGGTGAGCCCGGCGTCGATGACCGCCTGGGCGAAGTCGGCGTTCTCGGACAGGAAGCCGTAGCCAGGATGCACCGCGTCGGCGCCGGAGCGTTTGGCCGCGTCGATGATCTTGTCGATGACGAGGTAGCTCTCGGCGGCGGTTGAGCCCCCGAGTGCATACGCCTCGTCAGCCTCGTGCACGTGAAGGGCGTCACGGTCCGGATCGGCGTAGACCGCGACGGACACGAGCCCCGCGTCGCGACAGGCCCTGGCCACCCGGACGGCGATCTCGCCACGGTTCGCGATGAGGACCTTGTGCACGCGCGGAAGTCTAGGCGGGACTGGCACAGTGGCCGCATGAGGTCACCCGGGCAGGTGCCACCGCCCTTCGTCCTGGCGTCGGCGTCGCCGGCGCGGCTGCGACTGCTGGAGCAGGCGGGACTGCGGCCGATCGTGCTCGTCAGCGGCGTGGACGAGGAGTCGATCGAGGAAA
>CAINGG010000328.1 GCA_903848435.1 uncultured Actinomycetes bacterium
CGCACTCCCAGGATCGGAGGGATCCCCCTGATAGCCCAGGAACTCATCCGGGTGCTTCAGTTCGGTCGATGATCCGTCGGCGAGGGTGATCGTCAGCATGCCGTCCACGACAGTCATGGACACCACGTCGACATAGGAGCCCGAGGCCAGGGGGATCACCTCGTCAAGGAACGCCCGACCCCACGCGATGACGCGCTGCCCGCGCTCATGGTCATAGCCCCCCGACGCAGGAAGGTCACCCATCGCATCGGTCCCGTAGAGGGCGTCGTAGAGCGAACCCCACCGAGCATTCGCGGCATTGAGTGCATAGCGCGCGTTCGAGACCGGGACGACGAGTTGCGCTCCGGCCACATCAGCGATCTCACGGTCAACCCCCGCGGTGCGCACCTGCACGGAAGGGGCCGGCGGGACCAGGTAGCCGATGGACTCCAGCAACGAGCGGTAGGCAATCGGGTCCCCGGCACCGCCGGCGCGTGAGTGCCACCACGCGTCGATCGCGGCCTGCATCCGCTCACGCTCACCCAGCAGCTCGCGGTTGCGGGGAGTGAACTCGTCCACGAGGGCGGCGAGAGCGGACCAGAAGGCGTCGGATGTCAAACGTGAGCCGGGCAGAATCTCGTCCTCCACGGCGCTGACCAGGACCGGATCCACCCGCAGTCCCGCGCGCTGCTCCATCATGTGACCCGCACCCTCCACGCCGTTAAGGCAGGAGCCTAGTCTGTGCGCGTGAGCAAGGCACCTATCGTCACCCTCGCCCCGGGCGTGCACCGCATCCCGACACTGGGGGACTTCATCAACTCCTACGCCTTCGTCGACGACGACGGGTCGGTCACCTTGGTCGACTGCGGGCTGAAGCGCGCGCCAGGCAAGATCGTGCGCGCCCTGGCGGCCATCGGCAAGCACCCCCGCGATGTTCAGCGCATCCTGCTCACCCACGCGCATTTCGACCACGCGAGCGGGGCCGCCCAGATGGTGTCGGAGAGTTCCGCCGACGGCGTTGACGTCCACGAAGCCGATGCGGGCTACATCGAGTCCGGCAAGCGAGCGCCGGGCGACGCCGCCACGACCTCAGGTCGCCTCATGGCGCGGACTCCCTGGGGCGACTTCCGGCCCACGCCCGTCGCGCAACGGCTGCACGATGGCGACGTACTGCCGGTCGCCGGAGGCCTGCGCATCCTGCACACCCCGGGTCACACGCCGGGTCACGTGTCGCTCCTTCACCCCTCAAGCGGTGTCCTCATCACCGGCGACTCCATCTTCAACATGAACTCGCGCATGACCTGGCCCACCAAGGCCTTCTGCACGTCGTTCAAGCAGAATGTTCAGACCGCACACGCCCTCGGCGAGATCGAATACGCCATCGCCGCCTTCACCCACGGTCCCGAGATCCGCGACAACGCACGCGAAGCCGTGCGCGGCTTCCTCCGCAAGGCAGCCGCCAAGGGCCAGTGAGGTCCCGCGCGGCAGGGCGCACGGCCGCCGCGGTCACCGCCTCCCTTGTCGCCGCCGCCGGAGTGCTGACCGCCGAGGCCCTGGAGGCCCGGCGGCGAATCGGACGGCGCACGACCACCGCTCCCTATGCGGACGGTCGCTACGGCAGCGGCCCGGGCACCTCGATCCGGCTGGCGGTGCTCGGAGACTCGGGGGCCGCAGGGCTCGGTGCCGACTCGCCCTCCGACACGATGGGCGCCATCCTCGCGACCGCACTGTCGGAAGTGTCCGGACGCACGGTGACGCTCAGCAACCATGCCGTCATCGGAGCGCAGACCAAGGACCTCGACGAGCAGGTCGATCGCGCACTGTGGACCCGTCCGCACGTTGCCGTCATCATGGTCGGCGCCAATGACGTCACGCACCTTGTGCCCCGCACGCTCTCGGCTCGACGACTGCGCGCGGCAATGCGCCGACTGCGCGACAGCGGCACCGAGGTCGTGATGGCCACCTGCCCCGACCTCGGCACGATCAAGCCCGTGCCCCAGCCGCTGCGCGCCATCATGCGGCGCCGCTCCCGGCTGCTCGCCCAGGCTCAGTTCGACGCGACCACCGGCGAAGGCGGGCGAGCGGTGCTGCTCGGCTCGAGACTCGGCCCGGAGTTCGACGAGCGGCCCGAGGTGATGTTCGCCAGCGACCGGTTCCATCCGTCGACGGAGGGCTACGTGGCCGCGGCACAGGCACTGCTGCCCGACGTCATCGCCGCGTGGCGTCTGGGTGGGGAGGGCGAGCTGCTGCCCGAGGTGCGGGCGAGCGACGTCACAGGCTGAGGCGTACCTCGCGCAGGTCGGCCGCGACTGCTGCGAGGTGATCCGCTCCCGGCTCGAGGGCCAGCAGATCACGCCCGGTCACGGCGACCTGGTCGCCCACCGCCGCATCGCCGACGTCGGGCACCGGATGCCGCGGCCAGCCGGCCAGATCGGCGGCGCGGTCAGCCAGCCGCTGGGCCAGCGCCCGGGCCCCCGCGGCCCGGCTCACGTAGGGGGGCCACGGGGCGGCCAGTCGCGCGAGGGGCATGGAGCGCAGGCGGTCCACAACGCGGTCGAGCTCGATACGCGTCGAGTCCGCGGAGTTCACGCCTGAAAACGTACCTGACCCCGGACAGACGAGGGGCCCGACAGCATCGCTGCCGGGCCCCTCTCTCATCGATTAGTCGCGACCGGACGCGATGATCGCGAACAGGCGCAGGAACTCGAGGTAGAGCCATACGAGGGTGACGAGCAGGCCGAAGGACAGTCGCCAGGATTCGCGCTCGGGCAGGCCCAGCGCGATGCCCTGCTTGATCGCTTCGAAGTCGAGCATGAGGCTGAACGCCGCCAGGCCCACGCCGAAGACGCAGAGCAGCAGGCCCAGGGTGCCGACGCCGTAGAAGCCCCAGCCGCCCCCGACGCCGAAGAAGGAAGCGACGAGCGAGGCGAGCGCGATGACGAAGTAGGCGCCCATCGCCACGATCATGACCTTCATGAACTTGTTGGTGACCTTGACGATGCCGGTGCCGAAGAGCAGGAGCATGACCCCGAAGGTTACGAAGGTGGCCAGCACGGCCTGCAGCACCAGGCCCTCGTAGTCGGAGGCCAAGGCAATCTGGTTGTACCAGTAGCTGACCGCCCCGAGGAAGACGCCCGAGCAGGCGCCGTAGAGAAGGATCAGGGGCGGGCTCACCTTGCGCTTGAAGGCATTGACCAAGCCGAGGACGATCGTGCCGATGCATCCCACCATCACGACGACGGTGCCGATGCCCGGCGCCGACGAGGTGAGTATCCAGCCGGCGAAGGCTCCGACCACTGCCAGCGCGAAGAGGATGGCGCTCTTGACCATGACGTCGGCGAAGGTCACCCGCTGGCCGGGAGGCGCCGGGATCGTGACTCCGGCGTAGATGTTGTCGCCACGTCCCGATGGCGCGGGAGCGGGGGCGGGGGTTTGGGCCGAGGCGACGGCCGTGCGCCCCTCGTTGTAGGCGAAGCCGGGTCCGGTGTTGGCCGCCGAGGCCTGGGCCGCTTGCCGGTCGATGCGGGACAGGATCGGATTGGCGGTCTGCATCGTGCATTCCTCCTGGTGTGGGACCGGCGCTCGCCGATCGTCCTTCCACGTTAACCCAGGGTGGCGCAGTTGAGAAGTCGAGGCGCCTAGGCTGGTTGCGCCCCCGTAGTCCAAGCGGCAGAGACAGCCGGCTTAAACCCGGTCCAGTGAGGGTTCGATTCCCTCCGGGGGCACGGAATCGCCCAGGGCGATCGCCTGCTCGAGGACCGCATCGATCATCGGCTCCGTGAGCCGCCCGGTGAAGGTGTTCTGCTGGCTGGGGTGGTAGCAGCCCACGAGCCACCGCGGTCCGACCCTGGCCTGAACGCCGTGACCGAACCTCGGCCTCGGGGTCGGAATCGGCCCATCGGCCTCCGCGAGCGCGCGCAGGGCACTCGCCCAGGCGAACCCCCCGAGCGCGACGACGACGCGCGGATCCGTGAGTTGCACCTCGCGCAGCAGCCACGGGGCGCACGTGTCGCGCTCGCGCGGTGTGGGCGCATTGGCAGGGGGTGCGCAGCGCACCGCAGCCGTGATGCGCACGCCCTCGAGTCGCTGACCGTCGTCGACGGATATCGACGTCGGCAGCGCGGCGACGCCGACCCGATGCAAGGACGCGAACAGCCAGTCTCCGCTGCGATCGCCGGTGAACACTCGCCCGGTTCGATTGGCGCCGTGCGCCGCAGGCGCCAAGCCCACGATGAGCACGCGCGCCCGAGGATCGCCGAATCCGGTGACCGGCCGTCCCCAGTAGTCCTGGTCGCGATACGCGGCGCGACGCTCGCGGGCGACGTCCTCGCGCCAGGCAACGAGCCGCGCGCACGCGCGGCACTCCACGATGCCGGCGTCCAGGTCGTCGAGCGACGGTGCTCGCGCAGCAACGCGACGTACGGATGCCGCGGACCGGCAGGCGGTGGGCCGATCGACCGTCAGAACGGGCCGTCCAGGCGCCGGTGGAACATCGCGAGCGAGCGATCCCAGGCCAGGGCAGCCGCGGCGGCGTCGTAGACCTCGGGCCGATCGTCGTTGAAGAACGCATGATGGGTGCCGGGATAGGTCTCGACGACGGCGACGCCGCCATGCTCGGCGATCTCAGCGGCGTAGCGTGCGATGTCGGCGCCGGTGGAGGGGATGTCGCCCTCGCACTGGTTCACGAGCGCCTCACGGCCGGAGTAGTTCGCCCACGCGGGGTGGTAGTCGGGCCAGGGCATCGCTGGATAGAAGGCAGCGGTGCAGTCGATGTGCGGGCTCACGGTCGGCGCGAGCAGCGCCAGGCCGCCGCCCATGCAAAATCCCATGGCCCCGACCTGGTCACCGGGCACGCGGCCCGAGCGCACAAGTTGGTCGGCAGCGGCCGCGATGTCACTGGCGGCCGACGACACCTGGAGGCCCATCATCAGCTTGGCCGCCTCATCGGGCTCCGTGGTCGCGACACCGCGAAAAAGATCGGGGGCGAGGGCGACGAAACCGGCCGCGGCGAGACGATCGGCGACCGAGCGAATGTGCGGCACCAGCCCCCACCACTCCTGGATGACGATGATGCCCGGGCCGCTGCCGGACGCCGGGACGGCGAGGTAGCCGGGCAGGTCCCCCGCTCCGGAGGTGATCGTGACGGTGTCGGTCATGGCGGGAGCGTAGTCCTGGGATTGGCCTAGCCGAAGGTCGCGGTGCGCTCGACCGGCACCGTGCTGCCGCGCACGACCAGCGTGGTGGGCACGACGACGTCGCGTGACCGATCGTCCTCGCTTCCCAGCATGCGTGCCAGGAGCGCCTGTGCTGCCATCCGGCCCATCTCGGCGACGGGCTGGCCGACGGTGGTGACGTCGAGCAACTCTGCGAGGTCGTGACCGTCGATGCTCGCGATGGCGATATCGGATCCCGGGCGGATGCCGTGGCGCTGCAGGGAGCGGATCGCACCGAAGGCCATGTCGTCGGACATCGCGAAGACGGCCGTTGGCGGATTGGGCTGGGACAGCAGCGCCGTCATCGCGGCCTCACCCCCGGCGACAGTGAAGTAGCCGTGCGCCTCCAGCGCCGGATCCACCTTCAAGCCCGCGCCCGTCATGGCCTCGCGGTAGCCCAGGCTGCGATTCCCCTGCGAGGTGGACGCCTGCGGACGCCCCGAGATGATGCCGATGCGCTGGTGCCCGAGGTTGATCAGGTGCTGTGTCGCGGTGCGCGCGGCCGCGGCATCGTCGATGCATACCGAGGGCACCCCCGGCCATGTTGCTCCGATGAAACTCGCCGGAAGCCCGATCTCGAGCAGATCGGCGATGCGTGGCGCGTCCGTGGGGAGCGTCACCACGATCATGCCGTCGGCCCGCCCGCGCAGCCGTCGTTCAGTCGGCAGGCCGGGGCTGGTCGACGGATCGCCGACCTCGAAGACGATGAGGTCGACCTCGCGCGCCTGCAGCACGTCGGAGATACCGGACAGCACCGTCGAGAAGAACCACCTGTCAATGAAGGGCGTGATGACGGCGACGGTGCCGGTGCGCCCGCTCGCCAGGCGAGAGGCGCTGGGCGACACGACATAGTCCATCTCCTGGGCGACGCGGCGCACGCGCTCGCGGGTCTCAGGATCGACGTGCGGTAGGCCGCGCAATGCGCGCGAGACGGTCGCCGTGGAAACCCCGGCGGCCTGCGCGACATCGCGGATCGTGATGGACATTGCACCCCTTGCATCGCGTTGCAGAGGCATTCGGCAACGTTCGCGGAGTGTACGGCGGTGGCGGTTGCTCCCGCAACCGCTTACATCATCCGGGCGCCAGCGACCAGGCGATTCCGTCGAGGATGTCGTGCTCGCTGACCAGGACCCTGTCGTGCCCGGTGCGGCGCATGATCTCGCGCAAGATCAGCGCCCCGCCGCCGATCACGTCGACGCGCCCGGGGTGCATGACCGGCAGCGCAGCGCGCTCGGCCCGCGGCATGCGCAGCAGGAGGTCGGTGACCCGCTCGACCTCGTCCGCC
>CAINGG010000329.1 GCA_903848435.1 uncultured Actinomycetes bacterium
GCCCTTCACCGAGCAACTCTGAATGTCGCCGACATCAGCTAGGGAGCACTCGCAACTGAAGTGCGACTAGGGCTTTCCGGGCACCTTCGAGTCCCGTCACTCACCCCAAGGGGTCGGTCCCGGAGTCGCCTCACTTGGGATGGCGTTCAGCCAGGACCCTTTCAGCCTCGGCAATCCGCGGTGCCAGTGCCCTCCTCCACGCTGGGATCGCGCCACTGAGGGTGTTCCACGTAACTGCCCGGTTGATCTCGTCGTATTGATGAATGACCCAGTTGCGATTTGATATCGCATCTGACCACTCCACACCTTCCGGTGGCTCGATTCCCGCTCGAGCCAGGCGCCCAGCGGCCTCTCCCACCTTCATCATGATCGAATCGCCGGCTTCCTGGGCGAGCAAGCTGTCCAGGTAGGCCTGCTCACCCGAGTCGACAATCTCCTGCGCGAGCGCAAGCCAATCACGAATGTGTAAGTACTCCTTGGCGGTCCGGACATCCATTACAGTCGCACCATTTCGCTGAGAATGTCGTCGTCGATGTCCGCTTTCAGCGACCCATAAGTGATCACGTCAACATGTCGACCGACAACTTCGGAGAAGATCTCCGCAAGGGCAACGATGTCCGCGATCTGTGCATCATGCGGCGGGCGCACAATCAGATCCACATCCGAGTCAGGCCGCGCGTCCCCACGAGCAACCGAGCCGAAGAGGGCGAGATCCGAAAACCCACGCTCCTCGGCCACTGCCTTGATGATCGGGGTGGCGGCTTCAACGACGAACGTGGCGTCAAGATCCCTGACGCGCTCTGAAACGGACAACGCCTGGCTGACGGCAGGCTGGGACACCCCCAGCTCCCCGGCAATCGCCTGCTGGCTCATGCCACTGGCTGCCATCGCGCGAATGGCGAGCGCCTTGCGCAGACGCGCCACGACCTCTTGGTGACGCGCTTCCTTGACGCACGTGGACAGGCTCATAAGCTCATCTTATACCTGCGCGCTACCGGAGGAAAGCAGGGTCGCAAGTTGTCTTGATTGCCCCACGGAGGTACGAGTAACCCGGAGGCAGGGTGCCGCGATTCGCCTCGCCCGCGAGTCAGGTCTGTCCTGGTCGGCCATCGGGCTGTTTGTCGGCACTACAGGTGAAGCCGCACGCCAGCGCTACTCCGACAAGGTCGCCTGACATCTGCCCCACGCCATCACTGGTCATGACTGGGGACAATGCGCCTACAGCTCACTGAGCATCTCTGAAAGACACGGGCGTCGACTACACGGCACCTACAACTGAAGCGCGACTAAGGCGTTTCGGGCACTTTCGAGTCCCGTCACTCACCCCAGTCGGGCACCCGGACGACCGACGCGGTCGGCCTCGGAGACATCACCTGACCCTGGTCGAGGGCAGCATCAAGCCTCTCGCACTGGCACGATGACCCCATGCAGAGTTCCCGTCGCCACCGAGCATGGATTCTTCCCGCCGCCCTGCTGGCTGTCGTCGGGACCATTACTCCGGCTGCAGCCACGCTGGGGCCAACGGTTGCCCCTTACCCTCCCGCCGAGCGCTCCGATCACGTGGACACCTACTGGGGCACTCAGGTCGCGGATCCCTACCGCTGGCTAGAAGATCCCTCGGATGCGCGCACCGTCGCGTGGGTCGAAGCTCAGGAGACCTTCACCAACGAATTCCTGCAGGCCCTGCCCACGCGCGAGGCCAGGGAGTCGCAGATGACCGAACTCCTGAAGCAGCCGGAAGTCGAGGTGCCAGTGACGGCGGGTGCGCGGATCTTCTGGACCGCCAATGACGGCTCGCAAGCTCAGTCCGTGCTCTTCACCTCCACGGCCGGGCGCGAGGCCGGGACCGTGCTGATCGATCCCAATTCCCTGTCAGCAGACGGCACGACCTCACTCGCCGAGTGGGTTCCCAGCCCCGACGGTCGCTACGTCGCCTGGGCGACCTCCGAGGGCGGATCCGACTGGCTCACCTGGCGCATTCGAGATGTACGCACGGGCCGTGACTTGCCCGACCGGCTGGAATGGTCGAAGTTCTGCTCGGTGCAGTGGCTCGCTGACGCTTCTGGCCTGTACTACTGCCGCTTTCCCAAGCCTGCGGACCCCCTCGAGTCGGTCAACACGGGGATGCATATCCGGTTCCATGCCCTGGGCACGCGCGTCTCTCGCGATCCCGTCGTCTTCGAGGACCCGGCAACCCCCGACCTGTTGGTCTTCCTCGAATCCGCGCCCGGCAAAGCGCGCACGTGGCTCTCGATCGGCAGCGGGTCCTCCTTGAGCAACTCACTCGCCTACCTGGCGGGAAGTCCAAGCGCGCCCCGCGTGCGAGTCCTCCGTCTCGACATCGAGGCGACGTACAAGGTCATCGCCCAGGACGAGCGGCACGCATGGGTCCTCACGACAGCCGGCGCCCCCAACCGGCGACTCGTGCGAGTGGACCTGCGAAGGCCGGCCTCCCGCAACTGGGTCGAGGTCATCCCCGAGGGCCAACGCAGCATCGCCGGCGTCACGGCCGTCGGCACGCGCTTCGTCGTGAACTTCCAGGAGAACGCATCCAGTCGGATCGAGGTCTACGCGCGGGGAGGCAAGCTCGAGGGCGTCGTAGAGCTCCCGGGGATCGGGACCGTCTCCGATTTCTCGCAGCGCGGCAACGGCTCGGGTGCCTTCCTCAGTTACACCAGCTACCTGCAACCACGACAGATCCTCGCCCTCAACGCCGAGCAGCGTCGCCTACGCACGTGGTACTCGCCGCCCGTGCCGTTCGATCCGGCCGACTTCGTCACCGAGCAGGTCTGGACCACGAGCAAGGACGGCACGCGCGTCCCCGCCTTCGTCTCACGTCTGCGCACGACCACGCCCAACGGGGCCCGGCCGACCTGGCTCTACGGCTACGGCGGTTTCGATATCTCACTCACCCCGAATTACTCCAAAAGCGCCATCGCGTGGATGCAGAGCGGAGGCGTCTACGTCGTGGCGACCTTGCGCGGAGGTGGGGAGTTCGGGCGGGAGTGGTACGAAGCGGGCACGCTCCTGCGGAAGCAGAACGTGTTCGACGACTTCATCGGTGTCGCTGAGTGGCTGATCGATAACGACTGGACCAGCCCGGATCGGCTCGCGGCCAACGGAGGGAGCAACGGGGGGTTGCTGGCCGGCGCGGTCCTCACTCAGCGGCCTGACCTCTTCGGCGCGGTGATCCCCGAGGTGGGCGTCCTCGACATGCTGCGCTACCAGGACTTCACCATCGGCTACGCCTGGGCATCCGACTACGGCCGCTGGGACGACAGCAAGGAGATGTTCGACTACCTCCTGGGTTACTCCCCCCTGCACAATGTGAGAAGCGGAGTCGACTACCCCCCCACTCTCATCACGACTGCCGAGCGCGACGACCGCGTCGTTCCGGCACACAGCTTCAAGTTCGCGGCCACCTTGCAGTACGCCAACCCCGATGGCGCGCCCATGCTCATCCGGATAAGTCGGCAGGCCGGGCACGGAGCCGGAGCCTCGCTCGAGCAGGCGGTGGCCCTGTCTGCTGATCGCCTGGCCTTCCTCGACGCCTACATCGGCTCCTTGACGGGCTGAGCGGATCTCCCTAGCCTCCAGTCGCGAAGCGGCGCCTCGACGGGCCATGACCCAGGAGACCGCCATGAAGCCATTCCGCC
>CAINGG010000330.1 GCA_903848435.1 uncultured Actinomycetes bacterium
AGACCCTGCGGTCCCTGCGAGTCCGGGCCGACCGGGCGGTCGCCACGGCGCAGGAGGCTGAGCAGCGCCTGGCGGACCGACGCGATGTCGAGCGCGCCAAGGGGCTCGTGCAGGAGCGGCTGGCTCTCGGCGAGGATCAGGCCTACGCGTGGCTGCGACAGGCCGCCATGGACCAGCGTCGCCCGCTCGCCGACGTGGCCCGGCAGGTGATCGCCCAGGAGCCTGCCGACGGGGCTACTTGATAACGAATCGGTAACGGGGCTTCATCACGGTTTCACAACCATCGGCGCCCGGGCCCCAGGGCCGTGTTCTGCGACGCCTGCCGCACGCGGTAGGTTGCCACCACCAGTTCGACCGGCGTTGTCGCTGTCCGCGGCACGCTTTTCCCAAAGGAGAACACTTCATGATTCGACGCAGCCCGATCGCGGGGGCCGTCGTGGTTCTCGGCGCCGCGAGCCTCGTGCTCGCCGCGTGCGGTGGTAGCAGCAGTGGTGGGTCCTCGAGTTCGGCCGCTCCGGCGCCGGCCTCGTCCTCCGCTGCCCCCGCACCGGAATCGTCGTCGGCAGAGCCCGCACCCTCGTCCGACTGCAAGAACACCCAGCTCAAGGTCGGCACGATGCTGCCGGCGACGGGCAGCCTCGCCTACCTCGGCCCGCCCGAGTTCGCGGGCGTTGACCTCGCCGTCAAGGAAATCGATGCCGCGGGTGGCGTGCTCGGCCAGCCGGTCGTCAATGAGTACGGCGACTCCGGCGACACCACGACCGACATCGCGTCGCAGACCGTTGACTCGCACCTCGCCAAGGGCGTGCAGGTCATCATCGGCGCCGCTTCGTCCGGCGTGACCTTCACGGTCATCGACAAGATCACGAGCAATGGCGTGCTGCAGATCTCGCCCGCCAACACCGCTCCGTCGCTGACCGACTACCCGGACAACGGCCTGTACTTCCGTACGGCGCCGTCCGACGCCCTCCAGGGCGCCGTCCAGGCAGCCAACGCCATCGACAACGGGTTCACCAAGGGCGCGACCATCGCCCGCCAGGATCCCTACGGCGAGGGCCTGCAGAACGCCTTCGTTGCTGACTTCGAGGGCGCTGGCGGCACCATCACCGCATCCCTGACCTACGACCCCGAGGCACCGTCCTTCGAGGCCGAGGTGGCCGAGATCGCCGCGTCGAACCCCGAGTTCGTCCAGGTGGTCGGCTTCGAGGAGAGCACCAAGCTCCTCCAGGAGATGATCAAGCAGGGTGTGGGCCCGCAGGACGTCCAGATCTACCTCGCCGACGGCAACCTGTCGACGACGGCGTTCAAGGACTTCCCGAAGGACACCATGACCGGCGTCATCGGCACCGTCCCCACGGGCGACCCCTCGGTCGACCTGGAGGCGTTCAACGCCCGCCTGCTCGAGCAGGATCCGGCGCTGACCGACTTCGCCTACGGCGCTCAGGCCTACGACGCGACCATCCTGGTTGCGGTCGCAGCTGAGTACGCCGGCTGCGCCGATGGCACCGCCATCGCCGCTGCGATGCCGACGATCGCCAACGCTGATGGCGGCGGCGAGGCCTGCAACACCTACGCAGACTGCGTGGCCATCATCCAGGGTGGCGGCACGCCGAACTACGAGGGTGTTACCGGTCCGCTCGACTTCAACGAGTACGGCGACCCGAAGGCAGCGACCATCGATGTTGTGCAGTACCTCACGAACACCAAGTTCGAGAGCATCGAGGTCGTGGGCCCGGTCGAGGTTCCCGTCCCGTAAGTCAGGCACCACAGGAGGCCCGGTCCGCATGGACCGGGCCTCCTGCTTTGTGCGTGCGTGCGCTAGCCCCGCGCGCTGCGTCGCATCAGTGCCCGCAGGGCAGGCCCCGGCAGGTCCAGTAGGGCGGCCATCACCGCGGTCTGTCGGTCAGCCGTGATGTGGAGGCGGTTGCGCTCGATGCCGCGCACGATCGCGGCGGCCATGCGTTCCGGAGGGATCGGCTGGACGGCCCCGGACACCCGGTGGGTCTCGATGGGCTTGGTGAGGTTCTCGCGGTCGAAGCCGGGCGTCAAGGTGTCCGGCGGGTAGGCGATGCCCACGCGGATGCCTCGGTCGCGCAATTCGGCATCGAGGGCGAGGCCGTAGCCGCGTACGGCGAACTTGGTCGGCGCGTAGGCCGCGTAGCCGAACACCCCGATGAGGCCGACGACTGAGGAGATCAGGACGATGTGGCCAGCGCCGCGATCGAGCATGCCGGGCAGAACAGCGCTCACGGCGTTGATCGTGCCCATCTGATTGAGCTCGACATGTCGGCGATAGACCGCATCGTCGAGGTCTTGCACATAGCCAGGCTCGGCGGCCCCGGCGGCGGTGATGACGACATCGCACGGACCGTGGGCGGACTCGAGCCCGCGAATGGCCGATGCCAGCGCGACCGTGTCCGTGACATCCGCTGACGCTGTCGAGAGGCCGGGGACTCTCTCGTGTGCCGCGTGGAGTCGTGAGGGGTCGCGCGCGATGATCGACACGCGGGCGCCTCGGGCGACGCAGGCAGCAGCGCTTGCCAGGCCGATGCCCTGGGATCCGCCGGTGATGATGACGTGCTGGCCGATCAGGGATGTCACGACGCGACAGTACCCTTGCGAGCGTGAAGCGGTTGGCCATCAGCGTCGACGGGTGGGGTCCCGAGGGTCGCAGCGGGTCCACGGATCAGCGGCGGCTGCGTGTGGACGCGCAGGTGGCCCGCCGGAGGGCGACGTCCTGCGTGGCGGAGTCGCGCTAGGCCTTGGCGAGCGTGCCGAGGTAGAGCTCGATGACCTTGGGGTCATTGGCGAGCTGCTTGCCGGTGCCGGTGTAGGCATTCTTGCCCTGGTCGAGCACGTAGCCGCGGTCGACGATCTGCAGGCAGCGCGCGGCGTTCTGCTCGACGATGACCACGGTGACGCCCGCGGCATTGATGCCCTTGACGTTGACGAAGACCTCGTCCTGCAGGGCGGGTGACAGGCCGGCGCTGGGCTCATCGAGCAGGAGCACGCTGGGGTTCATCATGAGGGCTCTGCCCATGGCCACCATCTGCCGCTCACCACCGGAGAGCGAGCCGGCCCGCTGCTTGCGACGTTCGGCCATGGCGGGGAAGATCGAGACGACCCGCTCGAACTGCTGGTTGAACAACTTGGGGTTCTGGTAGCAGCCCACCTGGAAGTTCTCCTCGATGGTCAGCGACGGGAAGACGTTGTTGTTCTGGGGGACGAACCCGACGCCCTCCTTCACCAGGGCATCGGCGCGCAGGTTGGTGATATCGCGCCCGCGGAGAGTCACGCGCCCGGAGTGCACGCGCACGAGGCCGAACATCGCCTTCAGCAGGGTCGACTTGCCGGCCCCGTTGGGGCCGATGATCCCCACGAGCTCGCCCTCCTTGGCGGTGAGTGAGCAGCCGTTGAGGATGTTGACGCCGGGGAAGTAGCCCGCGACCAGATCATCGGCGTGCAGCACATAGTCGCCTTCGCCGGGAACCACGGCCCCCGGCTGGCTGGCCTGCTCCGCATTGAGGTCGATCTCCTGGGCGAAGACCGGGAGCTCGCGCGGATCGTTTTCGTCGCCCGGGGGCACTCCCGCTTGGGTATCGAAGCCGCTCATGACGTGGTCCCCTCGGTGAGCGACTCACCGGACGTGGTGAGCTGCTGATCATGGTGCGAGCCGAGGTAGGCATCGATGACCCTCTGATTGCCCATCACGGTGTCGGGACGTCCCTCGGCGATGATCTTGCCCTGGGCCATGACGACCACCCAGTCGCTGACATCGCGCACCATGTCCATGTCGTGCTCGACGAAGACGACGGTGGTGCCCTCCTCGCGAATGTCGCGGATGTGGTCGAGAAGGCTCTGCTTCAGGGCTGGGTTGACGCCGGCCATGGGCTCATCGAGCATGATGAGGGTGGGCTCCAGCATGAGGGCTCGGGCCATTTCGAGGAGCTTGCGCTGGCCTCCGGAGAGTGAGCCGGCGAAGTCGCCCGCCTTGGCGCCGAGATTGAACCGCTCCAGGAGCACCATGGCCCGCTCCCGGTTCTTCTTCTCCTGGGCACTCCACAGGAAGGGCAGCACGGAGGCGATCATGACCTCGCCCTTTTGTCCGCTGGCGCCCAGCAGCATGTTGTCCATGACGGTCAGGCGCGACAGGCTCTTGGTGAGCTGGAAGGTGCGGACCATGCCCTTGCGAGCCAGGCGATGCGGCGGAGTGTTGGTGACGGCGGTGCCGGCGTAGACCCAGGTGCCGCCGTTCGCCTTGTCGAAGCCGCTGAGCAGGTTGAAGAAGGTCGACTTGCCGGCGCCGTTGGGGCCGATGAGGGCCGTGATCGCCCCCCGCTGGAACTCGACGTGTGCCACGTCGACGGCGACGAGGCCGCCGAAGTGCCGGTTGACGCCGTCGGCGACCAGGATGGGGTCGGGCTTGGGCGCCCCCGGCTCGGGGGTGACGGTGGCGAGGGCGGCGACGGCCTGGGTCGCGATATCACCGGGCATCGAGCGCGATCTCCTTCTTGTCGCCGAGGATTCCCTGTGGTCGGAAGATCATGAGCAGCATGAGTCCTAGCCCCACCAGGATGAAGCGGATGGGCCCGACCTGGGTGGGTACCAGGAAGGTGATTGTGCCGTTGTCGATGAGCAGCAGCAGGAATTGCTCGATGAAGACCAGCAGGAACCAGAAGATGATGGCGCCGAGGACCGGCCCCATGACGCGCGCGGCACCGCCGAGGATCAAGATCGTGTAGCAGAAGAAGGTGAACGCCGGCACGAAGGAGTCCGGCTGCACCGACTGCTTGGCCACTGCCCAGAAGATGCCGGACAGCGAGCCGAAGAGACCACCGAGGATGAGGGCCTGCATCTTGCGCAGGTAGGTGTTCTTGCCCAGCGACCGGACCGCGTCC
>CAINGG010000331.1 GCA_903848435.1 uncultured Actinomycetes bacterium
AGCTCGGCCGCCATCGCCGACACCGCCTCACGCACCGCCTCCCGGCGCTGCGACACCGACCGTCGCGTCATGATTCGCGACCGTGCCCAGGCAGCGAACGCGCGCGCTCGATCGGTGTGCGGATCAGTGTGGGGGCGTCGGGCTCGCACGACCGGGGGCACAGCGAGGGCACATCCAGCGGCTGCGAGGGCCGCCACGACGAGCTCAGCCACCGAGGCCCGGTCCCTCTGGCGGCACGACTCCGCGTGCGCGTATCCGATCGACGAGCTCATCGAAACCGGTGCACGGTCGCATGCCTTCGGTGTCGTCCACGAGTGCGGGCGTGGTCGAGATGAAGCCTCCGCGCGGCTGCACGACATGGATTCCGGTCACGCGCCGACCCTCGCGAGAACGCGCCACGTGCAGGACGACATCGAGTCCGGCAGCAGCCAGGGCATGCACGGCGTCGCGCGGAAGGCCGGCCATGAGGCCGAGCGCCTCGAGTCGTGCCGGAAGGTCGGCGGGCGAATTGGCATGAACCGTGCCGCAACCGCCCTCATGGCCGGTGTTGAGGGCCGCGAGCAGGTCGACCACCTCGGCACCGCGTACTTCGCCGACGACGACGCGATCAGGCCGCATGCGCAACGCCTGGCGCACCAGATCACGCAGCGTCACGTGCCCGGCACCCTCGAGATTGGGCGGCCTGGCCTCCAAGCTGACGACATGCGGATGGTCTGGGCGAAGCTCAGCGGAGTCCTCGACGATGAGGATCCGCTCGTCGTGCGGCACGAGGCCGAGAATCGAGCCCAGGATCGTCGTCTTGCCCGAGCCGGTCGCGCCGGTGATCAGGAATGACAGTCGTGCACGCACGATCGCGTCGATCCACCGTGCTCCGAGCCCACACAGCGTGCCGCCGCGTACGAGCTCGTCGAGCGTGAACGATGCCCGCCGGGGACTGCGCAGAGAGATGACAGCACCGCCGGATGACACGGGCGGCAGAATCGCGTGCAGGCGCGCGCCCTCGGGCATCCGCGCATCGACGAAGGGAGTGGCCTCGTCAAGGCGCCGACCGGCTCGTGCGGCGAGCCGCTGGGCGAGGCGGATGCCCTCGGCCCCCGCCACCTGGAGACCGGGCACTCGCTCGAGGCCGGTGCCGCGATCGATCCAGACATCGCCGCTGGCATTGACCAGGACGTCGGTCACCGAGGCATCACGGACGAGCGATTGCAGCGGGCCCAGCCCGCGCATCTCATCGTGCAACGCACCGACCAGCGGCAGGAGTTCGTCGGCGCCCAGCACGACCCCCTCGGCACGCAGGGCGTCGGCGACCGCAGAGGCGCGCAGTGATGTCGCCTCGGGCGAGTCGATGAGCCTGTCGCGGACGCGATCGACCAGCGACGCACTCATGCGACGCGTCGGGCCGAGGACGAGGCCACGAGGTCGAGGAC
Organism: uncultured Actinomycetes bacterium; assembly: GCA_903848435.1. Classification (GTDB taxonomy): domain Bacteria; phylum Actinomycetota; class Actinomycetes; order S36-B12; family S36-B12; genus Mxb001. Next base: position 1,428 of record CAINGG010000331.1, read on the forward strand.
CGGGTCGGTGACGGAGCGCCACGTGCGGGTGCGACCCCAGGCCGAGGCATCGCCACGCGCGAGAGCGCGATCGTGCCGCCACTCCGCGATCACGGCGACGCCGAGGAAGCCCTCGATCTCGTCGCGATGCACGCCCTGGTCGCGGCCGCGACGCAGAACGGCCACGACCCTGGTGCCTGATGTCGTCACAGCATCGACAAGGGCTCGCGTCGCAGGAAGCGAGGCATGATCGTCGGGCGCGAGGACGACTGCGAGGTCACTTCGGGCCCATGCGTGGCGTACGACAGCGCTGAGGTCGCGGGGCGTATCGAGGATCGTCAACCCACCGCCTCGAATGGCCGCGTCGAGGACCGAGGCGAAGGCCTCGACGGGCACCGGCGCTGGATCGTGGGCCATGGCGGAGACGACGGCCATGCGCCCCTCGCGCGGCAGGGCTCCGCGCAGCGCCGCGGAAGATAGTCGACCGCTCACCGCCGCCAGATCCGGCCAGCGCAGGCCCGCAACCGCGTCGAGTTCGCTGCGCAGGTCGAGGCCGCCACTCAGCGGATCGAGGTCGATGAGAAGCGACTCTCCGGCGTACGCGCGGGCAAGGAGCATCGCGTAGGTGGAGGCGCCCGCGCCGCCGCGGCCGGACATCACGGCAACCACTGTCGCCGGAGTTGCCGGCGCATCGCACGCATCGGCCAGCCGGTCAGCCAGCCACCGCTCGCCTTCGGGCAGGAAGGCCACGTGCTCGGCCCCGACCGCAACAGCACTGCGCCAGAGCGCCGAATCATCACCGCCCGGGGCCGGTGCGACCACGATCACGTCCGATCGGCGCGGCAGGCCGAGGGCTGCGACGCGCGCCACCGCATCGTGGCCGATCAGGATCACGGGGGCGGACGCCCAACGTGCGGCCACACCGGGGCCGGTGTCACTGGCGAACAGGTCGGTGCCGGCCGCACTGGAGACACGCAGGAGTTCGTCGAGCAACGAATCATCAGTAGTGAGGAGGAGAGGAAGGTTCGGCATGCGCCAAGGCTGGTCACGAGTTGCGTCAGCGCACGGCGTCGATCGCGGGCTGTGCACAGGCCTGGGCTCGTGAACCTGTGGACGACACGGAACGCCGGTAGTGTTCGAGCGTGACGCGGGCCGCGGCCTTCTTCGACCTCGACAAGACGATCCTTGCGACGTCGAGCGCTCTCGCCTTCACTCGACCCTTCTATCGGGGTGGGCTCATCACGCGGTCTGATGTCATCCGAAGCGCCTACGCGCAGTTCATCTTCCTGGCATCAGGGGCAGACCACGACCAGATGGAGCGGATGCGCACTTACATGTCGAGCCTGGTCACCGACTGGGAGGTCGCCAAGGTGCAGGAGATCGTGGCCGAGACCCTCGACCAGATCATCGACCCCGCTATCTACGACGAGGCCGTGGCCCTGATCGAGGAGCACCGGGCGCTGGGCCGCGACATCATCATCATCTCGTCGTCCGGCACCGAGGTGGTCGAGCCGATTGGCGAGCGACTCGGCGTGGACCTGGCCGTCGGCACCCAGCTCGAGGTGATCGACGGACGCTACTCCGGCGAGATCTTGTTCTACGCCTATGGCGAGGGCAAGGCGCAGGCCATGCGCGACCTCGCCGCCGAGCGCGGCTACGACCTGTCGACGTCCTATGCCTACACCGACTCGATCACCGACCTGCCCATGCTCGAGGTCGTCGGACACCCAACAGCGGTCAACCCTGACTCGGACCTTCGCCGCATCGCTTCCGATCGTGGCTGGCCGGTGCTCGACTTCCGGCGCCCGGTCGCCATGCGACAGCGCATTCCCATCGAACGCCGCAGCGCGGTGGCAGCGGTCGGTGCGGGCGTGGCCGTCACGGCCGTGGCGCTGGGCGTCGCGTGGTACCTGCGGAGGCGCCGATGACCGCGGGCATGGAGGTCCTGGAGCAGGGCGACGGTCCGCCCCGACGGGGCGGTCGGATCGCGCTGCTCGCGACCACCATCGTCGCCGCCGTGCTCCTGGCGGTCGTGGCGGCGTACTTCCTTGTGAGGGCTAGTTCACCGGAGGTGCTCGCCGTCACGGCGATCGAGCAGGTCGAGCTCACCCGCATCGAGCCCAACGCGCAGGACTCCACGTGGGAGGGCAAGCTCGGCATGCCCGCGGGGGCAACGCTGCCCGGTGCGATCGTGCGCGTGACCATCAGCGGTGACGCGCAGGCAAGCACCCGCGTGCAATCGTCGATCTCATCCGGCGCGTTGCACATCGAGGGCCGCGACGAGATCGAGGTGCCTGCGGGAGAGACAGCCGACCTGACCCTCGTGATCGCCCCCTCTGACTGCGCCGCGACGCTGACACCGGATGGCCTCGATGAGGCGGGCTACCGATGGCGAAAGCCCGCAGGCGTGCAGATTGCCGAGGACCTCAATGGCACGGCGCTGCGCCTGTCGACCGACGCTCGCGCCTCGCTGGAGCAGATCCTGTCCGCCCTCTGCGCACCAGCAGGACCCCCACCCACGCTCGACTTCATCAACGCACGACTCGATGGCACCGTCCGAGAGCAGGTACTCGACATCACCGCGAAGGTCACCGCCAATGCCGACCGCGTGCTCACGCATCCGCTCGACGGCCCAGCACTGCGTGGCATTGGCGCCTTCGAGCGACCGGGCGATCCCGTCGTCGCGCTGATGTGGCGCGTGTCGCCACTCGGCGAGCAGAGCGATGGGGTGCTCGACGCCTATGTGCGAGTGATCACCGTGACCGGCGATACGGCGTACCCCTGGGTGGTGCGCATCGTGCCACCGGTCGACCTGCAGCAGAGCTCATCAACCTCGGGCTGACGTGGCGCCGTATCCAATGGCGCCGGCATTCCAGATGATCCAGCGCGCCATGCCGTCAGGGTCGCCCGACTGGTAGTCGCGCACGGCATCGACGTAGGAGCGACGGCCTAGCGAGAACATGCCGGCCTCAGGCGCGGTCATGAGGTCAGGATCCACCCCGCGAGAGGCCAGCACCAGGCGTACGCCGGCTCGTGCGACCAGGCCCGACCCCCAGGCGAAGGGCCGCAGCGCGAGGAGTTCGCCATGCACGACAGCCGCAAGCACGATGGCCGGAGCTTCCGTCTGCATCGTGACCAGGTCGGCGAGTGCAGCAAGACGCGGTGGCACGTCGGATGGCGATGGCAACGCGCCAATATGCAGGGGGTCGACCACGACATCGTCGGTGCGTGGCCGGCCGAGATCGGCCTCGGCGCAAAACGATCGCGCCGCCACGACGTGCAATCGCGCGAGCACCTGGAGCGGGGCATGCTGCCACGTCTCCACCTGACCCGGGACCTCCGCCGTCAGGTCGAGTGCGGCGGTGACAGCGCGACCGAGGGGTGAATCATCGACTCCGGCGCGCAGTGCCTCCATCGTGACCTCGGCACCTTCGAGCGCCGCGCTGTCGCGCGCTCCACGCAGTGCGGACTCCCGCGCAACTTCGGCGGCGCGGGCGCGGATGGACCTGTCCCACAGCAGTGAGTCGACCTCGCCACGTGCTGCCCCGCACGCGTCGGCCACTCCGGGCAGGCGGGCGATCGCAGACAGGGGATCGCTCAGTAGGACTGCACCCCTTGGGCCACCAACTTGTTGAGGACCGCGGGGTCCTGGGCCTCGAGCCACTTCACCAAGTCGGCATTGGAGACGAACTTCAGGTCGGGGTACTGCGCCGACGCGTCGATGATGAATCGCGTCAGCGCGTTCTGATAGGCGCCGCACACCCAGGTGTTGAAGTGGTTGCCGAAGAAGAGGGGGGCGCGGTTGCCGTTGTAGAGCGCGTTCACCGCTGCCATGAGCGAGTCGTAGGTGGACTGCTCGATGCGATCGCACGTGGCCTGGTCGGCCTCCTGCTTGCAGTCGTTCTGCGCGCAGAGGAAGTTGTAGTCCATCGACAGGTTGCTGCGGTCGTAGCCCACGACCTTCATAGTCTGCAGCGGGAACTCCCACAGGCCGTAGTCATTCTTCGTCGGCCACTGCAGGACACCCGGGTTGGACGCGTCGTACTTGAACCCGTTCTCGACGAAGACCGGGTACATCACATCGCGCTGTCCCTCGAGGCAAGGCGTGCGCGCGCCCATCATCACGCCGTGGTTGAAGGGCAGCGGAGTGGGACTCGCGACGCCGTTGTTGGCCGCCCAGTTGTCCATGAATCCGATGTCCTGGCTGAACTCGCTCTCCCACTCAGCGGTCCCCCACGAGTTGACCGCGCCGTCATTGGGCTCGCACCAGTGCCCCAGGAAGTGGGTACCGATCTCGTGGCCCTTCTCGTAGGCCTCCTTGTAGTTCGCCACGCGCTGCACGACCTCTTGGGCGTCATCAGCGAAGCCGATGGCCGATGACCCGGCGTCGCGACCGGGCGTCTCGTAGAGATATCTCTGCTCTTCGGGCAGCAGGCACAGCCCGGAGACGAAGAAGGTCAGTCGCGCGCCGACCTGGTCGGCGGTGTCCATGTAGTGGCGAATGATGTCGTTGCTGCACGATCCGTCGAACGAAATGACGACGAACTGCGGCGGCTCCTCGCCGGGAGCCAGCTTGGTGATCTCGAGTTCAGGTTGCGGCAGGTTGACGGCCGAGACCCCGCCGCCCTCTCCGGTGACATCGCCTACCTCGGGGATTGCCGGCGATGCCGACGCCGACTCCGGGTCCGGCGACGCAGCGTCGCTGGGGGATGCATCCGTCGATGATGCGCTCGGTGACGCATCGCTCGCGGTGGGCGCGGAGGACGAGCCGGGCAGCACCGCACCCAGGACGAGGCCGAGGGTGGCCGCGAGGGCGAGGAGCAAAGGTACGACGACCCGGGCGCGCACAGAGCCTCCGACAGGTGAGGGCGGACTTGCCAATAGTGACGCATGGGATGGCCCCAAGGCTCCCTGTGACCCGCGGGAACCCCTCACTCCCTCCTCGGGAGACGGCTAGCGTGGCCTATCTCACCAGCGAAACCGAGGAGGCATCGTGAGCGAAAGCGACGCCCTGGCCAACCTTCTGCAGGAGGACCGCACCTTCCCGCCGTCGGAGGAGTTCGCGGCCCAGGCCAATGCGGGCCCCGACATGTACGCCGAGGCCGACCGCGATCGACTCGCCTTCTGGGCCGCGCAGGCTGAGCGCCTCGACTGGGACACCCCCTGGACCCAGGTGCTCGACTGGTCGAAGGCGCCTTTCGCGCGATGGTTCGTCGACGGCAAGCTCAACGTCGCCTACAACTGCGTGGACCGACATGTCGAGGATGGCTACGGCGATCAGGTGGCGCTCTACTTCGAGGGAGAGCC
>CAINGG010000332.1 GCA_903848435.1 uncultured Actinomycetes bacterium
ACATGCAGCAGAGGGGTAATGCGGGAAGCGATTGCGCGCACGGCCCTGATCCCTTGCACGGCATTGGCACGCGGCAGGAGGTACTCGGCCTGGATCTCATCGCCTGAGCTCGGTGTGAACTCCGCCTTGAAGTGCGGAAGGCGCTCGTGCCATGGGCCGGCCAGCCCCTGCTCGGTGCAGTGCACGGGATCGAGGTCCTCGAGTGGGTGCATCTTGCGCGCACTCAGGCGAGCGCCGAAGTCTGGTGCGCCGGGCCACGCCCCCTCCCTGTCGACTCGACGCTTCAGCCAGAGTTGCGCGTCGGGCTCTGGACGCCACCGCGTGAAGACGCTCACCGACGTCGCGGCGCCGAATACGTCGTCGAAGCGCTCCTCGACCACGTCGAGATCGAGGCCGACCAGCACGGATTGAACGACGTCGTACGCCGGCTCGACGGCCAGGGTGACCCGAGTGACGACGCCCAGTGCCCCGAGAGCTACCACCCAGCCATCGAAGTCGTCATCCGTGTCGCGGCGTACCCATCGCAGGTCGCCATCCGGCGTGACGACTTCGAGCGCTGTGACGGCGGACGACAGGGTCCCGATGGCATCGCCGGAGCCGTGCGTGCCCGTGGCGACCGCACCTCCCACGCTGATGTGCGGCAATGACGCCATGGCGGCCAGTGCGAGTCCCTCGGCGTAGAGCACGGGGCCGAGTTCCGCGTAACGCATTCCGGCGGGGACGTTCACGCAGTTGCGGTCGGGCGCTATCTCAATGTCGCCCGCCAGGTGGGCGGTGCCGATGTGCAATCCGGGCGCCACGGCGGCGCTGCTGAAGGAGTGGGCGGAGCCAATAGCCAGCACTCGGTCGTGGGTGCGCATGAGTTCTTGCACATCGGCTACCCGGGTGGGCAACGCCAGGGGCACCGTGAAGTCGACGGTGCCGGACCAGTTGGTGCGCACGGCCTGACGCTAGCGAGTCGGCACCCGGGCCGCTCAGGTGAAGCGAAGCGGGCCTATTCCGGCACCCGGGCCGCTCAGGTGAAGCGAAGCGGGTCTATTCCGCTCGAAAACGCTCTTTAGACCCGTTTCCGTTCACCTGAGCGGATGAGGGGGGCGGATGAGGGGGGCGGGCGGCCCAGACGGGAGGAATTGCGGTGAAAAGGGCTTTGGGCGGGAGATTCTCCAGCGCACGGTACGCTTATCCGTCAGATCTTCCCCTGGAGGTGCCCCATGCGTCCCATCGCCCGGATCCTGGTCGATGAGAGTCACCGTCAGGCATGGTCGACGCGGCCGGAGGTTGCCGCGTGCATGAGCCCGGCCAATCCTGCCGACGCCTCCTATGCCCAGGCCGCGCTGACCTTGGTCGAGGCCGGCTTCGAGGTCAACGCCCACGTCGACGGCCCGATCACGTCCGACCTACTCAATGGCATCGACGTGCTGGTCCTTCCGCACTGCTCTGACGATGCCTGGGAGGCCACTGTCGGCCACGGCTCGCCGGTCTATGACGCTGCCGAGATCGAGGCCATCGATGCATTCGTACGCCGCGGTGGCGGGCTGGTGATCCTCGCCGAGACCGAGCAGGACAAATACGGAAACAACCTGGCCGCGGTCGCAGGAGCGTTTGGCGTGGGAGTGATCAACGCCACGGTGCAGGATCCCACGCACCGTTTCAATGACGTATCCACATGGATTCTCCTCGAGCCGCATGCGGTGCACGGCTGCGACGTCTTCGCGGGTGTAGGCGCGGCTTGCTTCTACCGTGCGGGTGCTCTTCGCGTCGATGCCACGCCCTCGGAGGCCTTCGTCTTCGCCACGTCGTCGGCGACAGCGTCGCCAGCGCACGCGCCGGTGCTCGTGGGCGTGTCCGCGGGAGCCGGCCGCGTCGTCGTGGCCGCCGATTCGGACTTTGCCGGCGACGACTCGATCGATGACCTGGGCAACCGGGCGCTGTGGCGTGCTCTGGTCACGTGGGCTGCCGCTGGGCCTCGCATCATGGCGCCGACCGGCCTGGCCAGCGCCATCGTCGACAGCCCCGCATGGGAGCGCCTGGTCACCGCGGTCGAGGCATTGCGCCCCCTGCAGGCCGCAGACGGCTCGATCGCCGGCGATGCCGGTGTCGCTTCTGCGCGCGTCGACGAAATCGTCACGGCACTTCGCGAACTCGCGCCGAGAGTCCCGCATCAGGCCGACTACATCAACGCAGTCGTCGCAGACTTCGACACCTGGCGCAATGGCGGATTCGGCGTACCCGACTTCCTCGACTCTTTGATGGCGTTCCATCCCGAGTCCGTGCGAGTCAACGGCATCGAGCATGTCGTCGTCTTCCCGATGTACACCCAAAATGGCAATCCCAATCGCAATGTCGAGGCGGTTGCCATTCGCACCGTCTGGCCCGACTGGGTCGCCGAGCTCGAGTCCACGGCATATGACAATGCCGCCTTCGTGCCCATCGAGTTCATGGGATTCACGGCCGGCTACGACACCCATTCCGCGGTGCTCTTCCCCGAGACCGTGGCCACGCGAGAGGTGGTGCCCTTCAGTTGGGGCGGCATTTTCTGCGATCGCGAGGCCGCTCGTTTCCGCCGTGTCTCGCGGGCTGCCGCCGACCGGCTGCGCTTGGCGGTGCCCCCCGAGGCCGAGCTGCTGCTCAACGACCAGGACCTCGCGCAGGAGACCTTCGTGCTGTGGGACCTCGTGCACGATCGCACGCACAGCCACGGCGACCTTCCCTTCGATCCCTTCATGATCAAGCAGCGCATGCCCTACTGGATGTATGGCCTCGAGGAGTTACGCTGCGACCTGTCGACCTTCCGCGAGACTCAGCAGCTCGAGCAGCAAGGTGTCGTACTCGCACCCTACGTGCGCATCGCGATTCTCTTCGATCGCCTCTTCCGCTTCCCAACCACCGGCGAGCGTGTGCGCAACTACGACGGCCTCGCCGGCCAGATCATCTTCGCGTGGCTGCACAAGAGCGATGTCATCCGCTGGACCGACAACACGCTTCACATCGACTGGAGCCGTGTGCAGGACAGCATCAACGCGCTGTGCGCGGAGGTCGACACTCTGTATCGCGAGGGGATTGATCGGTCACGGCTCGGGCACTGGATCGCCTCCTATGAATTCGTCAGCGCCCTAGTGCCGCCGCACCCTCAATCGGTGTGGGCCCAGGGGCCGCAGGCCCTGCCCGGCGAACTCAAGGACGCGGTCGACGCTGTGCTGCCTGATGAGTTCCCGCTCAATGTCTTCTACGAGTCGCTGCGCAAGGCCCTGACGCCCACCATCGATGCGGCCCGCGGCATCACCGGGGCTGTCGCATGAGTCGCCCGGTCGCCATCGTGCTGGGCGCGGGCATGGGTGGTCGTGCTGTCACTCGTGCGCTGGGTGCCGACCACCTGGTCGTTGTCGTGGACCGACGTGAGGACCTCGCGCGGGCGGCCGCTGATGCCGTTGGCGGCGAGGCTGCCGTCGTCGACCTGCTCGATATCGCCGATGTCGGTCGCTTCCGCGATGACGTCCTCTCGCGGCACGGTCGCATCGACGCCGTGGTCCACCTCGTGGGCGGCTGGCAGGGTTCCAAGACCGTCGACATCGGTGCGCTTGATGCCTGGGACTCCATCGCACCGGGCGTCTTCGGCACCGTGCGCACGACGACGGTTGCCTTCCGCGACCCCCTCATCGCCACGGGCGGCTGCTACGTCATCGTGTCCAGCACCTCGGCGACGAAGCCGACGGGCGGCAATGTCGCCTACGCCACCGCGAAGGCCGCAGCGGAAACCTGGGTGGGCGGTCTCGCGCAGTC
>CAINGG010000333.1 GCA_903848435.1 uncultured Actinomycetes bacterium
ACGGACACCATGGCGAAGAGCACGGCCAGGACCGTCATGGCCTGCTTCCAGGCAGGTGTTTGGACCATGCCCACGGCGTTGACGGAGAACCACTGGCCGAAACCCGTGGGGAGGGTGCGCACCTCGTCGGGCGCCAGGGCATGGATCTTCGCGACTATGTCCTTGCGCGCCGGCGAGGCGTACCAGGCATCGAGGTTCTGCTGCGAGTCGAAAGTGATCATCGTGACCCAGGTGTCGTCACCCGGTCCGGGGGGATACACCTCGAGGCTGACGAATCCCTGGGCCGCGGCAACTGTCGAGTCCACCTCCTCGCGCAGCGCGGCATACTGCTCCCTCCGCGCAGGCGGGATGTGCGTCGTAATGACTTCGATGGGCCGACGCTGATCCCCGCGGTCAGCGGCATCAAAGACCGCTGGCGCCGTCAGCAGATCGCTCTCGGCGGTGAACGCCTGATCGAGGATGGCGCGACACTCGTCACGGCCGTGCTGGGTTGCGAACTTGTAGCTCAGGGCCCAGCGTGTGGACTGCGGTCCGGGCTTGTCGGCGTCAGCGCCCATGCCAAGGAATCCCGACACGCCCGCGCAGCGGCCGTTGATCGCTGGCAGGCGATCGTGGAACGTGGAGACTCTGTCGTTGCGTACGAACACGTGCACGGTCAGCGAAAAGATGGCCTTGGGCGCGGTGGTCGAAGAGGTGGTCACGCGGGCACGCTAGGCCTGCCGCACGTCCGCTCCCCGATCTTGTTCGGTTTCTAGGACACCCGCCGGCACTCGGACCGTGAACTCGGTCCAGGCACCGACCCGCTCCAGCGTCCACGGAATGCCGGCCCGGGCCAGCAGGCCCAGGCCAGCTCCAGGGTGCCGCACGGCTAGCGGCCCGGTGCCGTTGTCGCGCACGCACACGACGACGACGGACTCATCCAGGGCGACATCGACACTCACAGCGTCGGCCTGACCGTGACGTACCGCGTTGGTGACGGCTTCTCCGACGATGTCGCCAATGGCTTTCGATGCGGTGGCGCCGGTGGCGCCGATGGCGTCGGGCGCAATCGACGACGAGCACGTCACCGCCCCCGACCACAGGCGCAGGCGCTCGAGGATCACGGCGTCCAGTCCGGCGGCGAGCTGGCCGGCACTCTCGAACGCGCCAACGGCCGAGTCGAGTGCGATGCGCACTTCGGCGACCACGCCCGGCAACTCGGCGACATCAAGAGTGTCACCCCATCGGTCGAGTGCGATGGCGGCACGCGTCAGGCCTGCCTGCACGGATCCGTGCAGCACCAAGCCAAGTTCACGTCGATCACGGTCGATGCGCATCATCAGTCGCGAGGCGAGCGCCTCCTGGCGCACCAGGAGATCGCTGAGTTCGATCTGCAGGTCCTGCTGACGGCGAAAACCAGCCAGCGCGACCACTGTCAAGGCCGACAGCACGACATAGAGGATCGCCACGCCCCAGAAGACGGTGCCCGTACCCGTCGTGAGGCGCATCAGCCAGGAAGTCGACACGACGGCGATGATGCCGAGCACCGACCATTGGGCCACGCTTGCCGCCCACGCCCAGGCTTCCGGGAGTCGTTGCCAAGCCCGGTAGGTCGCGACGGAGATGGCACCGGGGACCAGGCCGAAGATGACGAGGTTCCAGGCGAAGTTCATGACGAGCAGGGGAATGGATCCGTAAGGCGAGAGGCCCACTAACCCGAGCAAGCCCATCACCGTGCACAGTCCCCAGTGACCGGCGGCAGGCGCGCGGGATGCGTCTCGGAGCACATCGCGGACCTCCCATCGGGGCGCCACCGAAGCGAAGGGCACCGGGGTGACCTTGATGCTCGTCGTCTCCAGGATGAGCTCGTGGCTCAGCGGCCGCACCACCTCCGCGGACAACCGGCGAAGCTCGTCGGCGCCGGTCACGGCTCCCGCCCCCGCGGCCTCGCGCGCTCGAGCGGCAATCTCGTCCTGGAGATCGATGACCCGCGCCATGACCTCCGTGTCGACTTTGTCTCGATACTCGGCGTACTCGCGCACGAAAGCAGCCTCCGCGTCGCTGAGGGCGTGTTCCCAGCGCAGCGCCTCATCACGCACCTGTGCGCGCAGGGAGCGGTACCGTCGAACGGCATCGACGACGATGGCAATGAACGGGAGCGTGAGCAGCGCGTACGTGGCATTGAGGGCGAGCTGGTACGACAAGGCATCGCGCGCGATCGGCTCGATGACCGGTGCAAGGCCGTCGATGATGAATCCCCGTGCGATGCCGAGCGCGACGAAGATCACGACGCCCAACCATGGACGAGGGCGGCTCAGGGCACGCAGGAGGAGGAAGCCGGCGAGGAGAAGCGGGATGAGCAGCATCTGCACGGACATCACGAGAGCAATGCGCGGCCACAGCCGGTAATCGAAGGCCGGCACCTCGAACGTCACGGTGAAGGCAACGGCGGTGACGGTGGGCAGGATCCATGACCACATCGACAGGGCATTGCGCCCGCCCAGTGCGATCCACCACGCACGGGCTGGGTGCGGCGACCCTCGGCGGTCAGCCATCACGAGGCGTCGGAACGCCAAAGGCCGCGACGTACATCCGCACGGCTTCAACCCGAGCATTGCGTCGGGCGTCATCGGGAATGCCGAGGGCGACGATGGCGCGGTGGGTCAGCTTCTCGATGGCGCGCAAGGTGCTACCGCGC
>CAINGG010000334.1 GCA_903848435.1 uncultured Actinomycetes bacterium
GGCACGCCGCCGGTCTCCCTCGCCGGTCGTGTGGGTGCCTACGTCGCGGTGACCAAGCCGCGGATCATCGAGCTGCTCCTGGTCACGACCCTTCCGACGATGTTCCTCGCGGCCGGCGGCTGGCCGCCGTTGGCCACGGCCGTGGCCGTGGTCGCCGGAGGGGCCTTGGCCGCCGCGGGCGCCAACACCTTCAATTCCGTCTACGACCGGGATATCGATTCGCTCATGGGTCGCACGGCGCACCGGCCGATGGTCTCCGGGATCATCAGTCCGCGCGCCGGGATCGCCTGGGGCCTGACCCTCTCGGCGATCAGCGTCATAGTCCTCGGAGTGTTCGCCAATCTCCTGTCGGCGGCATTGGCCGCGATCGCCATCGCGTTCTACGTCTTCGGCTACACCATGCTGCTCAAGCGACGCACCCCGCAAAACATCGTCTGGGGCGGTGCCGCAGGTTGCATGCCGGTGCTCATCGCGTGGGCAGCCGTGACCGGATCGCTGACGTGGGCGCCCATCGTGCTGTTCCTGATCATCTTCCTGTGGACGCCCCCGCACTACTGGCCCTTGTCGTTGCGATACCGCGACGACTATGCGGCTGCGGGGGTGCCCATGCTGCCCGTCGTGGCAGAGCGGCGTGTCGTAGCCCGTCAGATTGTTCTCTATTCATGGCTGATGGTCGCCGCATCACTCGCGCTGATCCCCGTGGCGCCCATGGGCTGGGTCTACTCCATCGCCGCGATCGGCCTGGGCGCGGTCTTCCTCATCGAGGCCTACCGCCTGCGCGCGCGTGCCATCCGAGACGACGGCGACGCCCGGCCGATGCGCCTCTTTCACTGGTCGATCACGTATCTCGCGCTGCTCTTCCTCGCGGTCGCGATCGATCCCTTCGTGGCCTGATCAGGCCGCTACGGGCAAGACGCCGCGCGAGCGCAGTCGCAGCAGTACCAGCACCGCCAGGGCCCACACCGTTGTGGCCCCCATCATGTGTATGGCGACGAGGATCCACGGGAGCCCCGTGAAGTACTGCGTGTAGCCCACGAGTCCCTGTGCCAATGCAACACCGAGGAGCCACCACGCGGCCGCGCGCGCACGAGGAGGCCCCGCGGACACGGCCAGTGCCACGATCATGCCCACGAGCAGGCCGAGGAAGAGCAGCACCGAGTCGGCGTGCAGCCACGACACGGTGCGCGGGTCGATGCCGAAGCGGGCCTCCGTATCGGCGTCTCCCGAATGCGGGCCACTGCCGGTGACCACGACGCCCAGTACGACGACCACGGCGGTGACCGCGACCAGTGCACGGCCCAGCCAGCGCACGGGCACGGCGACGAGCGGGACGACGGGAGTGTCGCCGGGCTCCCCGGCGCGCACGACGAGCAGTGTGCAGCCCGCGATGATCACCATGGAGACCAGGAAGTGGCCGGCGACGGCCCAGGGGTTGAGACCGGTCAGGACCGTGATGCCGCCGAGCACCGCCTGGGTGACGGTGCCGATGATGGGCACGGCCGCCAAGGCGACGACGGGCCCCCGCGCCGGGAGGCCCGACCGTCGCGAACGACGCCACCAGAGGATGGCGGCGACGATGGCTGCCACGGCCAAGATGGCCAGCACGAAGGTCAGTAGGCGATTGCCGAACTCGACGTACTTGTGCCAGGCCTCCTCCTGCCGCGAGGTCGGGACGTAGGAGCCGTCGACGCACTCCGGCCAGGTGGGGCAGCCGAGGCCCGACCCGGTCAGCCGGACAATGCCTCCGGTGACGACGATCGCCATTTGCGCGATGAGATTGGCGAAGAAGAGCCGGCGCAGCCACCGGGGCGCCTGCCCGTCGCTGGCCGACGGCGCACGCGACGCCGTGTCGACAGTCGCGCTCATGCGATCAGCCTACGTTGTTAGTCCCAGCGGAAGGTCCGGGCGGCTATCAGGGCGCCCACGACTCCCCAGCCGACCAGGATCGCGGCGTCCATGAGCAAACTCCCCGGGCCGCCGGCGAGCAGAGATCGCAAGGCATCGCCCAGCGCAGCGGATGGCAGAGCACCGACGAACGCTGCCAGCGGGCCGGGCAGTGCACTGGCGGGTACGGCGGTGCCGCCGACGAAGAGCAACACCAGAAAGACGCCATTGGCCACGGCGAGAGTGGCCTCCGCGCGCAGCGCGCCACCGAGGGCGAATCCCAGGGCGCCGAAGGCGAGTGAGCCGAGGATGACGAAGCCGAGCGCCCCGAGCGCGCTGAGGCTGGGCCGCCAACCCAGGAGAGAGGCGGCGAGTGCGAGCACGAGCGACTGGACGACGACGATCGCGAGAGTCGCCAGGGAACGCGCGGCCAGGATGCTCGTGCGACTGAGCGGAGTCGTGGCGAGCATGAGCAATGCGCCCGAGCGGCGATCGAAGCCCACGCTGATGGCGAGCGACGTGAAGGCACTAGACAGGACAGCCACTGTCAGGACCCCTGCCAGTGCTGCATCGACACGCGCAACGCCGGGGGGAACGTCGAGTGAGATGAAGGTCGACAGGGTCAGGACCAGCAGTAGAGCCAGCGGGATGAGGACCGTGAGGAGCAGTTGCTCGCCATTACGCACGACGACGCGCACATCGAAACGCGCCTGTGTGAGCACCAGCCGCGCGCTGGTCATGACGCCGCCTCGCTTTCGGCGACCAGACGCACGTAGGCATCCTCGAGGGATCCCTGGCCCGCCCGCAGGTTGCGAGGCATGACGCCGTGCTGCGCGCACCAGGAGGTGACGGTCGCGAGCACGCGCGGGTCCACGGGGCCGCGAACGACGTAACGACCGGGGGAGGCCTCCGTGGCCGAGAAGCCCTCGGGTAGTGCGTGGAGCAGTCCGGGGATGTCGAGGTGGACCGGTCCGTCGAAGGCCACCTGGTCGCTGGCCTGCGCCAGTAGGTCTGCCAATGACGACTCGACGATGCACCGCCCGCCGGCCACGATCGCGATGTCGTCGCAGAGTGCCTCGGCCTCGTCCAGCAGGTGGGTTGCCAGCACGACGGTCACCCCACCATCGCGAAGGTCGCGCACCAGCTCCCAGACCAGTCCGCGTCCCCGCGGGTCGAGACCGGCCGTGGGCTCATCGAGGATGACCATGCGCGGCGCCCCCACCAGGGCGCACGCCAGGCTCACCCGACGCCGCTCGCCGCCGGACAGGCGACGGATGGGGGTGCCGCCGAAGGCGTCGATGCCGAGTCGCTCGATGAGAGGCTGCGCGCTCTCGGGGGCACCTCGCAGGGCGGCCACGTGGCGGACCAACTCGGGCCCGCGGGCACCGGTCGGCAGGCCCTCCTCCTGCAGCATGACGTGGAGGTCCCGCCTCGCCTCCGGCCGGCCGGGGCGCCCCCCGAGCGTCTCCGCGCGGCCCCGTGAGACCGGGGTCAGGCCCGCCAGCACGGCCACGGCCGTGGACTTGCCGGCCCCATTGGGACCCAGGAGACCCGTGACTCGGCCCGCGGCCACGGTCAGGCTCAGGCGGTCCACGCCGCGGATCCCATGACGGCCGTAGGTGACGGTCACATCGTCGAGGAGCGCCGCGGGCACCCGGGCAGTCTAGGGGCGGGAGTTGCGCCCGGCGAGAATTCCGACACACTAGGGGTGTGAAATTCCCTGGGGCCGGTGCCGAGCGGGTCGCTCGTGCCCTTCTCGTCGGCGGTCCGGCGACTGCCGTTGAGCTTGCCGCGCGCCTGCACAGCAGCTCGACCGTCGTACGCCGCCACCTCGAGGCCCTCACCTCCGATGGACTCGTCGTCGCGACAGACGGACGGCCCTACGGCCCGCGGCCGGTTCGAGGCCGCGGGCGCCCCGCCCGTGTCTTCGCCCTCACCGATGAGGGCCGTCACGTCTTCGATGTCGCCTACGACGACGTCGCCGTCGGCGCGCTTCGCTATCTCCGAGCATCTGGCGGCGACGATGCTGTGCGCGGCTTTGCACGGCAGCGTGCCGCCGAAATGGTCGCGCGCTATCGCGCAAGCGTCGACCAGCAGCCCAGCCCTGGCGATCGGCTCGACGCGCTCGCCGGACTCCTCAGCGCCGACGGCTATGCAGCGACCGCCGCGTTCGGTGACGCGGGTCCGCAACTCTGCCAGCATCACTGCCCGGTCAGTCACGTCGCCAGTGAGTTCCCCGAGGTCTGCGAAGCCGAGACGCAGGCGTTCGAAGACCTGCTCGGCACACACGTACTCCGTCTCGCGACCATCGGTCGAGGCGACGGCGTCTGCACCTCGCTGGTCCCCTCTCTCATGAACCGGAGGACTTCCGCATGACCGCTTCCACGCACCCCGAGCTCGACGGCCTCGGCCGCTACGAATACGGCTGGCGCGACGCCGACCACGCGGGCTCCATCGCCAAGCGCGGCCTCAACGAAGACGTCGTGCGTGAGATCAGCGCGCTCAAGAGCGAGCCGCAGTGGATGCTCGACCTGCGACTCAAGGGCTTGCGCCTGTTCGAGAAGAAGCCCATGCCCACGTGGGGCTCCAACCTCAGCGGCATCGACTTCGACAACATCAAGTACTTCGTGCGATCGACAGAGAAGCAGGCGACAAGCTGGGACGAGCTACCGGACGACATCAAGTCCACCTACGACCGGCTCGGCATTCCCGAGGCCGAGAAGCAGCGCCTGATCGCCGGTGTCGCTGCGCAGTACGAGTCCGAGGTGGTCTACCACAAGATCCGCGAGGACCTCGAGGAGCAGGGGGTCATCTTCCTCGACACTGACACGGGCCTGCGCGAGCACGAGGAGATCTTCAAGGAGTACTTCGGCTCGGTCATCCCGGTGGGCGACAACAAGTTCGCGGCACTCAACACGGCGGTGTGGTCCGGGGGATCGTTCATCTACGTGCCCCCGGGGGTCAACGTCGAGATCCCGCTGCAGGCCTACTTCCGCATCAACACGCGCAACATGGGCCAGTTCGAGCGCACCCTCATCATCGTCGACGAGGGTGCCTACGTCCACTATGTCGAAGGGTGCACGGCGCCCATCTACTCATCGGATTCGCTGCACTCGGCCGTGGTGGAGATCGTGGTCAAGAAGGATGCTCGCTGTCGCTACACCACCATTCAGAACTGGTCCAACAACGTCTACAACCTCGTGACCAAGCGGGCCGCCGCTCACGCCGGAGCCACCATGGAGTGGATCGACGGCAACATCGGGTCCAAGGTGACCATGAAGTACCCCGCGGTGTGGATGCTGGGTGAGCACGCCAAGGGCGAGACGCTCTCCGTGGCGTTCGCGGGGGAGGGCCAGCACCAGGACGCCGGCGCCAAGATGGTCCACGCAGCGCCGCATACCTCGTCGACCATCGTGTCCAAGTCCGTCGCCCGCGGCGGTGGGCGCACCTCCTACCGAGGGCTCGTCCAGGTCTTGGAGGGCTCGCATGGTTCACGCAGCACGGTCAAGTGCGACGCGCTTCTCGTCGACGACATCTCGCGCAGCGACACCTACCCCTACGTCGACGTCCGCGAGGACGACGTATCCATGGGTCACGAGGCCACTGTTTCCAAGATCAGCGAGGACCAGCTGTTCTACCTGATGTCGCGTGGCATGTCCGAAGACGAGGCCATGGCGATGATCGTGCGCGGCTTCGTCGAGCCGATCGCGCGGGAGCTCCCGATGGAGTACGCCCTCGAGCTCAACCGCCTCATCGAACTGCAGATGGAAGGAGCCGTCGGCTAATGACCTCGGCTGTTCCTGCCACCGATCATGCGCCGCGGGTGGCGTCCCGATCCGTCACCGACCACTCACCGCCCACGGGGCGTGAGGAGGAGTGGCGTTTCACCCCGCTGCAGCGCCTGGTCGGCCTGCACGAGTCCGGCGATGTGCTCACCGGCACCGTGTCGGTCGACATCTCCGGTGAGGGCGTGGAGGTCGTGCGCCTGCCGGGCGACGACCCGCTGGCTGGCAAGACGCTGGTTCCCACCGACATCGTGTCGGCTCGGGCCCTTGCCAGCGTGCGCGAGGTGCCTGTTCTTCGGATCCCGCGCGAGACCGTCGGCAATGCGCGAATCCTCATTACCGGCACGGGAGAGGTCGCCGCGTCACACATCGTGATCGAGGCCGAGCCCTTCAGCACGGCGACCGTCATCGTCGAGCACCGCGGCTCGGGCGCACTCGCGTCCAACATCGAGATCCGCGTCGGCGACTCCGCGTCCTTGACCGTCGTCTCCCTTCAGGACTGGGACCGTTCCGCCGTGCACGTCGCTCGCCACGACGCGGTATTGGGCAGGGACGCCCGGCTGCTCATGGGCCACGTCACGCTTGGCGGTGATGTCGTGCGCATCGCACCCACCGTGTCCTACGCCGCGCCGGGTGGGGATGCCGAGCTTCTCGGCCTGTTCTTCGCCGAGGCGGGGCAGTTCCTTGAGCATCGCGTATTCGTCGATCATGCCATTCCTCATTGCCGCAGTTCGGTCCTCTACAAGGGTGCGCTCCAAGGCGATGGTGCGCACACGGTGTGGGTCGGGGACGTCCTCGTCCGCGCTGGTGCTACCGGCATCGACACGTATGAGGTCAATCGCAACCTGCTGCTCACCGACGGCGCTCGGGCCGACTCCGTTCCCAACCTCGAGCTCGAGACCGGCGAGATCGTCGGTGCGGGTCACGCCAGCGCGACCGGGCGATTCGACGACGAGCAGCTGTTTTACCTCCGCGCCCGGGGAATCCCCGAGGACATCGCGCGCGTCCTGGTGGTCCGGGGATTCTTCGCCGATGTGCTTATGCGGCTCGGCGTCCCCGACGTCGCCAACGCGGTCATGGCCTCGGTCGACCAGCGCCTCGGCGTCGACCTGTCCGGCACCGGACTGGAAGGCGGGGACGAGTGATGGGCATGGTCGACGTCTGCGCGGTAGGCGACATCCCCGAGGGCGCTGCTCTGCGGGTGATGATCGGCGATCGAGCGATAGCCGTGGCCCGCTGCGATGGCGAGGTCTACGCGATCCTCGATGTCTGCTCCCATGCCGATGTCCCACTGTCCGAGGGCGAGGTCAGCGACTGCTCGATCGAGTGCTGGCTGCACGGCTCGGCGTTCGACCTGCGCACCGGCGTTCCGTTGTCGCTGCCAGCGACCGTGGCCGTCCCCGTCTTTGCCGTCGAGGTCCGGGGCGAGGGCAACGATGCCCGAGTACTGGTCGCGGACGCATCCGTATCCGTCCCGGGCCCCCACGCCTAGCCATATACAAGGAGAGACATGTCCACCCTGGAGATCAAGGACCTGCACGCGTCTGTGGAGACCGATGCCGGTCCACGCGCCATCCTGCGGGGCGTCACCCTGACCGTTCGCGCGGGCGAGACCCACGCCGTCATGGGGCCCAATGGATCGGGCAAGTCGACCCTCGCCTACGTGATCGCCGGTCACCCTAAGTACACGGTGACGAGCGGCAGCATCACCCTCGACGGACACAACGTCCTCGACATGAGCGTCGACGAGCGAGCGCGCGCCGGGCTCTTCCTCGCCATGCAGTACCCGGTGGAGATTCCCGGAGTGTCCGTGTCCAATTTCCTGCGGACCTCGGTCACGGCAGTCCGGGGCGAGGCGCCCAAGCTGCGTCTATGGGTCAAGGAGATGAAGTCGGCCATGGAGGCCCTGTCCATCGATCCTTCCTTCGCCGAGCGCAGCGTCAATGAGGGCTTTTCGGGAGGCGAGAAGAAGCGACACGAGATCTTGCAACTCGAGCTCCTCAAGCCCAAGATCGCCGTCCTGGACGAGACCGACTCGGGTCTGGACGTCGATGCCCTCAAGGTCGTGGCCGATGGCGTCAATCGATTCCAGGCCGATGGCACCACCGGCACGCTGCTGATCACCCACTACACGCGAATCCTGCGCTACATCCACCCCGACTTCGTCCACGTGTTCGTCGATGGCCGCATCGTCGAAAGCGGCGGACCCGAGCTTGCCACCCAGCTCGAGGACGAGGGCTACGAGCGCTTCATCAAGGCGACGTCGCCGGCGTGAGCACTCTCCAGCAGGCAAGCGGGCACTCGATCGACGTCGAGGCCCTGCGCGAGCAATTCCCGATCCTGTCTCGTACGGTGCGCGAGGATCAGCGGCTCGTCTACCTCGACTCTGGTGCCACGTCGCAAAAGCCGCTCGCCGTCCTTGACGCCGAGCGCGCCTACTACCTGAC
>CAINGG010000335.1 GCA_903848435.1 uncultured Actinomycetes bacterium
GCTCGGGTAAAGCTCATGCGGGAAAGTCCCCGCCGAGCAAGGGTCGTGCGGGTAAGCCCCCGCCGAGCAAGGGTCGTGCGGGTAAGCCCCCGCCGAGCAAGGGTCGTGCGGGTAACGCCGAGCCGCGCAAGTCCACGCCAAGCAAGGAGCGTGCGGTGCGCTCGCCGCGATCGGACGACGACCGGCCACGCGGCCCGCGCATCCCTGACGAGATCACTGGCAAGGAGATCGATCGTCGGGTCGCTGCTGAGCTGCGCACCTTGCCGGAGGGCCTGGCCGAGCAGGTGGCGCGACTGCTGGTGGCCGCATCCGCGACGATCGATGACGACCCGCAGGCTGCGCTTGCTTTCGCGCAGGAGGCCAAGCGCAAGGCCGCCCGCGTGGCGCCGGTCCGCGAGGCGGTGGGCGTTGCCGCTTATGCTGCGGGCGATTTCGCCGAGGCGCTCTCGGAGTTCCGTGCTCTCCGGCGCATGACCGGCGATGAGTCCTACGTCCCGGTCATGGCCGATTGCGAGCGCGGTCTCGGCCGGCCTCGCAAGGCGCTTGAGTTGCTGTCGACCGTGCCAGAGGGCTCCTTGCCACCCGATGCCCGGGTCGAGGCGCGCATCGTGATGGCCGGGGCGCGTCGTGATCTCGGCCAACCCGAGGCAGCGCTGCTGATCCTGCAAGGACCGGACCTTTCAGCCCGTCGCACCGAGCCGTGGCTTGCCCGCTTGCGTTACGCCTACGCCGACACCCTTCTCGAACTCGGTCGCAGCGAGGAGGCGGCGACGTGGTTCGAGCGGGCGATGGACGTCGATACCGAGGGACAGACCGACGCCGCAGACCGGCTGGCCGAGTTGCAAGGCGTGACCTTCGGTGACGACTGGGTCGATGACGAGGGTGCTACCGACTGACGTGGGCAGCGTCGCCCGACGTGGAGCCGGGTCCCTCGGTGCGATCCAGCCACCGGCTGATTCCGGCCACGTTGGCCGCCGTTGACGAGAGCGTCTCCCACTTCACGACGGCGTCGGGGTCCTCGTCGGGCAACTCGATGCGGGGGGTGCGTTCGCGCACCATGGCCACAGCGTGGTCGAGGTCCATCTGCAAGGCCCGCGCCTCACGCACCATCTCGACCCAGCGGATGAGCTCGGCCTCCGAGCGCGCGAGTACCTCCTCGACGTCGGTGACGGGGCCGTAGTGGCTGAAGAGCAAGCGTGGCGGTGCGATCTCGCTCATGCGGCGCATGGAGGCGAGCGCGAGATCCAGATCGAAGTCGGGGGGCGGAGTCGCCGGGCGCACCTCCGCGGTCTCGGGAATGTAGACGCCGGCCGCGTCGCCGCAGTAGAGGTCACCAGTGCTGGAATCCAGCAGGCCCACGTGGTGTGATGCGTGCCCCGGTGCGTAGAACGACTCCAGGGTGCGCCCGCCTCCGAGATCAATGACACCGACATCGCCGAGGGCGACCACGCGTTGGGCATCGGTGGGACGCAGGTCGCCGAAGAGCTCGTCCATCACCGGGCCGAAGACGCGGTGGGCGCTTTGCACGAGCTTGGTGGGATCGACCAGGTGGCGGGCCCCGCGCTCGTGGACGACGACCTGAGCCCGGGGGAAAGCGGCTGCGATGTCCCCGACCCCGCCGGCATGGTCCAAGTGGATGTGCGTGACCACGACGGTCGCCAGGTCGTCCGGCCCCACCCCCAGGGCGGCGAGGGACTCGATGACAGTCGGCGCTGACAGCGCGGTGCCGGTTTCGACGAGGCAGGGGCGATCGCCGCGGATGAGGAACCCGGCCGTGATGCCGCGGTAGCCGCCCATCAGGGTGTCGATCTCGAAGACCTCGTCGCCGAGGGCCGTGACGGTCTGCACAGGCGCGCCCTTCGTGTGTTGTCCCCAGTCCGGCGAGCGATTGCGCCGCCGCGACTCCGACCCGCCCATGCTAGGCCGCCCATCGGAGTTAAGGGAGAGGAGACGTGCACATGAGTGCATCAAAGACATCGGCGCAGGCGCGCGCCAACGACGTCGTGCTCGAAGGCCGACTCGGCGGAGTGGAGCGCAAGGTGCTCCCCAGTGGCGATGAGGCCGTGACCTTCCGTGTCGTGGTCCCGCGAGGCCCGCGCGACCGCGGCCCCTCGGGGCGCGTGAGTGTCGATGCGATCGACTGCGTGACATGGCGGGCCGAGGTCGGCCGGCGCATCGAGCGGCTGGGCGACGGCATCGACGTACGCATCGAAGGCGCACTCCGGCGCCGCTTCTGGCAGACCGGCGCCGGTACGGCCTCGCGCGTGGAGATCGAGGTCGGGAGGGTCACGGCCCTTCGCTGAGCCCATGCGACCATGTGGCCGTGAGCGAGGAAGGGGCGCCCGAGGGGTCGGCGTACGACTGGTACCAGCGAGCGATCGACCTGCTCGAGCGCGGTGACGCCAGCGCCAGCCTCGTGCTCTTGGACCGCGTGCTGGCCGAGGATCCCGGATCGACGTCCGCGCGCGAGGCACGCGCGCGGGCCCTGTTCGATGCCCGGAGATTTGACGAAGCCGCTGCTGCCTTCGAGGAACTCGTCGAGTCGAGCCCGGCCGAAGACTTTGCCCACTACGGCCTCGGGGTGAGCCTGTGGCGCCTGCAGCGCTTCCGCCAGGCAGAGGACCACCTGGCCATGGCCGCGGTCATGCGGCCGGATCGCGACGATTATCGCGGCGCTCTCGAGCAGGTGCGCGCCACCCTCCGCGCGCGCCGGTTGGCCGGGCTGCCGCTCGAGGGCCCGCTCGACGCGGGTAACCCATGACCGAGTCGTTGTCGAGTTCGCCATGCCCGGCAAGGGATTTCGACGTCGCGTTACTGGACCTGGATGGGGTCGTCTACATCGGCCACCACGTCGTTGCCCATGCCGACGCGTCCATCCAGCAGTCTCGTGACCTCGGCATGCGTATGGGCTTCGTCACCAACAACGCTGCGCGCACGCCTGCCGAGGTGGCCGATCACCTGGTCGAGCTCGGGATTCCCGCTGGCGCGGCCGATGTCGTGACCTCCTCCCAAGCCGCTGCTCACCTGCTGCGCGAACGCCTCGCGCCGGGCGATCCGGTTCTCGCGGTTGGCGGCCCCGGCATCGATCGCGCGCTGGAGGAGTTCGGGCTTCGCCCCGTGCGGTCCCTCGACGAGCGGCCCCGCGCCGTCATGCAGGGCTTCGGCCGCGACGTCGCGTGGCGCGACCTAGCCGAGGCGAGCCTTGCCGTGCGCGATGGCGCCTACTGGGTCGCCACCAATCTCGACGCGACATTCCCGATCCCGGGTGGGCGTGCTCCCGGCAACGGCATGCTCGTGGCCGCGGTCGCGGAGGCGTCCGGCCGGCGGCCGGATGCGGTCGCGGGCAAGCCGCACCCGCCGCTCATGCGCGAATCCGTCGAGCGGCTCGGAGCTCAGCGTCCGCTCGTCGTCGGGGATCGCCTGGACACCGACATCGAAGGGGCCAACGCCCTGGGCATCGCGAGCCTGCTCGTGCTCACCGGGGTCACCGACATCGCCCAGGTCCTCCACGCGCCGCCCGAGCATCGACCGTCGCTGGTGTCGCGCGACCTGCGCGGACTTGTCGATGAGCATCCGCTCGTCGAACGCGTCGACGAGTCGGTGTGGCAGGCGCGCCAATCGCGGGCCGAGGTGCGGGGTGATTCGATCGAGTTGACCTTCGGCGCCATGCCGAACGCCTGGGAGGACGCGCTGCGCTGTGCATGCGCCGCCGCGTGGTCTGGGCTCGCCGTGCGTACGGATGCTGCGGTGGCCGCGCTGCAGGCTTGAGCATGGAACGCCCCTCGCGGGCGAGCGCGTCCCGGCTAGGGTGGGA
>CAINGG010000336.1 GCA_903848435.1 uncultured Actinomycetes bacterium
ATTCTCCTGCGATATCGCGCGGAGATTCTGCACAGCACCCGGAGCCTCAGCTAGGGCTGGCGTGGCGAGACCGAAGACGGCCACCGCACCCATCGAGATAAAGACGATTCCGGTACGCATAGAGCGCGTGAACATGGATCCTCCAGACGCCGGGCTAGCGGTGCGAACCTAGCAGGCACGGCTAGGCCTGGACGTGACCTTTCGTGTCTAGCATGTGAAGCGGAGGTGCCATGGGCCTGTCACGTCGACGCTTCATCGCGGGAACCGCCGCACTCGCAGCGGTCTGGGGCGTATCGCGCGAGGTTATGGGGAGGGCACTGGCTGCCCCCCTGCGCCTGGTCGACGCCCCCACCACCTTGCTGCAGACAATCAAGATGTCGTCGCAGCCGGTGAGAGGGGACTACCGCACCCTTGTCGCGGCGCCCGGTGAAGAGTTTGTGCCCCGCTACGACCTTCTCGGTCGCGAGGCCGATGCGGGCCGGTCGACGAGCCGCCGCTCGCTGTACTACCTGGCGCACCTATCGGACATCCACGTGATCGATGCCCAGACTCCGGCCCGCATGGATGCCACCCAGAGCCTCGCGCCGACGCTCTTCACGGACGCCTGCCGCCCGCAGGACACCCTGACGGTCCACGTTCTTGCGTCAGTCGTCGACAGCGTCGTCAATGCCACGACGAGCACAGTGACCGGTGCACCCTTAGCCGTCGCGCTCAACACCGGCGATAGCTCGGACAACCTCTCTCACCTGGAAACCCGGTGGTATATCGACATCCTCGATGGCGGAGAGGTCACGGCCAATTCCGGCGCGGTCGGCACCTACGAGGGGCCGCAGGCCTGGTCGGAGGCGACGTACGCGTACCACCCGGAGGACCCGAGCGGCGATGTCTATGGACCGCGCGGATTCCCGACCATCCCCGGATTGCTGCAGGCCGCCGTCACCAACCCCGTGCAGTCGCAGGGACTTCCGGTGCCGTGGTACTCCGTCTACGGCAACCACGACTCGACCTTCATGGGCACGTTCCGCGCCGATCCCTCCCTCTTCGCCTGGGCGGTAGGAGATCGCAAGGCGGCGACCGGCGATGGCCTTGGCGTCAACTGGCTCCAAGGATTCGCCAGCGATCTCAGCGCCGCGCAGATGGCCATCAATGCCCTGCGCCAGCAGTTCGGCTTGCTGCCGGGCATCAAGGTGGTCACGCCCGATCCGGCTCGCAAGCTTCTCGAGCGCACCGAGTTCATGCAGGCGCACCTGGATTCCCCCGCCGTCCCCGGGCCCGTAGGACACGGCTGGACCCAAGCCAATATCGACACCGGTCAGACGTGGTGGTCGGCCAACCTCACTCCCTATCTGCGCGTCTTCGGCCTCGACACGTGCAATCTCGCCGCGGGTGCCGACGGTGCGGTGCCGAAAGACCAGTTCGACTGGCTGCAGGGTCAACTCGCGCAGTGCCAGGCCGACGGCGTCCTGGCCATCGTCTGCAGCCACCACAACTCCTACACGCTGGAAAACGGTGCGCAGCCCCTCTGGGGTGGCCAGCCGCTCATCCACGCTGAGGAGTTCATCGCCATGGTCCAGCAGTACCCGGTGTGCATCGCGTGGTTGAACGGGCATACCCACATCAACACGATCACCGCCCACGCCAAGAACGACGGCGTTGGCGGATTCTGGGAGATCACGACGGCCTCGTGCGTCGACTTCCCCCAGCAGCAACAGTTGATCGAGTTCGTCGACAACCGCGACGGCACTCTGTCGATCTTCGTCACCTCGCTCGATCACGCAGCCTCCCCCACATGGACGCCGGGAGATCTCAGCCAGACCGGTCTGGCCTCCTTGAGCAGGGAGCTTGCTGCGAACGCCTGGCTCAACGAGCCAGCATTGCGTGCCGGATCGGCGTTAGATCGCAATGTCGAACTCCTGATGCCCGCGCCCCTTGACCTTGGCGCCATCACTGACGCCGCGATCGAGGCCGAGCAGATGAAGGCCCGCGCACAGTTGCTCGCTCACGGGGGTGCGGCATGAGGCGGGCCTTCATCCCGGTCATCGTGAGCGCAATCGTGCTCACGGCCGGCTGCTCACAGGTGGCTGCGCTGACTCCCGTCGGGGGTGACGCCATCACAACGGTGCGCAATGCGACATACGACGTTCTGTTCGACCAGCAGATCGCCGTCTTGGTGGCACCCGTGTGCAAACCGACGGACAGTGGCTTCACCTGCACCGGTAAAACGGTCGATGGTCAGCCGATCGTGACGACCGCTGCGGCGACCAAGCCTTTTGACATGGCCATCTCTGTGGGAGGCATGGTCATCTTCGAAGGGAACGCCCAGGACGTCCTCAACGCGAACGTCAGGGAGGCGCCATGAGCAGCCACAGCGCTACGACGGCCTCCCCGCTCTATCGATGGAGTGTCCTCGCGGCGGGCTTCGCGCGCATGTGGCGAGCCTGGGCGATCGTGATTCCCGTTGTTATCGTCAATGCGGTCGTGCAGGGTTTGCTCCTGCTGCCCGGCGTGCTTCCCTACCTGACATTGCCCTTCATCGTGGTCGCGCTGCTCTCCCTGGCCGTGCTCGTGCTGTCCTTCACCCTGGTTGCCACGGCCATGCTCCGGGCCACCACCGGGCACGTGGGGTGGGCGGACGTGACCACAGGCCTAGGCCGCCGCTTCCTGCTTGTGCTGGCATGGGCTGCAGGCCTGCTGGTCGTCGTGCTCATCGGCGTCTCCCTGTACGTCGTCCCGGGCCTCATCGTCATCGCGCTCACGCCCTACCTGCTCCTCGCCGTCATCGACGGCAAGCGCAATCCGATCGCGGTGAACTTCCGCACGATCGGCGCCCGGTGGGGACGCTGGCTGATCACGGTCATCGTCATAGGCATCCTGTGCTTCGTCATCTGGTTCCTGAGCGTTGCCAACGGATTCTTCGTCACAGGCGCCCCCGGCGCGATCATCGAGTGGCTCGCTATCGGCTTCATCGCCGCCTGGTTCACCTGCGCCTGGTCCCTGGTCTATCGCTCGGTTAATTCCGACTAGCAGCGAGAGGCGAGACACGGCTGCACGGATGGCGTCCGTGCACGCAATCGCTCGAGAGCGTCAAGGTGCCGCTGGTCCTGGCGTCGGATCTGCTTGAGCTGGCGTCGGATATCTCGATCGACGAGCGCGGCAACAGTCGCGTCCAGCACGGCCAGGTGCTGGCGCTCGGCAGCGATGCCTGCCTCGGCCGCCGACCGAAGATCGCGGTAGCCCCATGACAGCCACTGCCAGAACTGCTCCAGCAAGCCCGCATACCCCGCCAGCACTCCCGATGAGCCATCGTCCGACGCCCGCTGCAGCGAGCCCTGGCCGAGGATCCGCTCGAGGGTGCGCGCGTGATCACGCTCCTCCCGGGCGATGCGGTCGAGCACCTTTGAGTCGTAGACAGCCGCGAACGCCGCCATCAGGTCACGGGACATCACCTCCTCGGCCTCGACGTACTGCAGCACGCGCATGTCGTTCTCCGGGGTGGCCTGGGCAGGTGCAGGCACGAGGAGGGCGCAGCACGACGCCGCAACGGCAATGAGAGCTCGCACCCATCGACCGTGGCCCGAGCCGGCAAGGTCCGGCAGGGTCCGGACGGTCAGCGCCGGTCAGTCCCGTCGATGACCGCAGGGGCCGTGAGCGTGGGCGGGATCGGTGCCAGCCTGGGGCGGTGCGCGCGCGTCAGGTGATCGGACTGGTGCTCGTCATCCTCGCTCTGCCGCTCGTCGTCATCGGCTTGATCGATCCGCTCGAGGGGGGCATCGCGCTCCTCGCGGGCCTCCTGCTCGGGCTGGTGGCCTGGCTCGTGTCGCGGGTGCCCGTGCCGACATTCACCTGGATCTCGCTCGCGGCCACCCTGGCTATTGGCGCTCTCACCCTCGTGCTGGCCCTGACGCTTCCGCCCGTCGAGATGGGACCCGACATGGCGGCAAATCCCGTCATGGGTCGCTGGTATCTGGCTGCGATGAACTGGGTGTGGCGCATCGGTGTCCTGACAACCTTCGCCGGTGGCATTTGGTACGTCGTGCGGATCGCGCAGTCCCTCGGGCCACCCGCCGATCCGCAACCGCGGACTTCTGCCGGGAAGTGACGGCCAAGGGGCCTAGGTGGCAGGCCGATAGCTCAACGTGGCACCGGCTTCGACCTCGAGATCGTAGACGCCCGAAGGCGTAAGCCACCCTGCGAACGGCGGGCGCACGACTCCCTGAAGCCGAACGATGACGACGTCGTCTGCTAGGGCCACA
>CAINGG010000337.1 GCA_903848435.1 uncultured Actinomycetes bacterium
CGGGTTCTCGCTGGAGGCAGACGAGGACTACCTCGCCGACACCCGCACACCGCGCCGCAATTCGGCGACGCTCTCGGCACTTGCTGCTGCCGACTCCATTGTCGCCGTGTGCTCGGCTGATCCCGTGGGCATCGAGCGACTCGTCGCCACGCTTCCCGACGTCCGCCGCATCGCCGATGGGCGACCCGTCTCGGTCGTGGTCAATCGACTGCGTTCGGGACCGCTCGGTCGCGACGCGCGCGGGCAGGTCGCCGAGGCTCTGGCTCGCCATGCGGGGGTGCTCGACGCGGTCTACGTACCCGACGATCGCGATGCGCTGGATGCCTGCTTGCGTCAAGGTCGCACTCTCGCCGAATGCGCTCCGCGCTCGCCGGCACGCAGTGTTCTCGCGGAGTTCGCCCGCGGCTACGCGGCGGTCACCGCGCGCACCTGAGGCGTCCCTAGGATCGGGGGATGCTGCGCGGACTCGTCATCGACTGGGGCGGCGTCCTCACCTCCGACATCCGCGGATCCGTCGGACGCTGGGCCGACCGCCACGGCGTCGACCTCAAGGCCTACGGCCGGGTGATCGGCCAGTGGCTCGGCCCCGACGGTGAGCTCGAGGCCATGGTCAATCCCATCCATGCGCTGGAACGCGGTGAGATGGAGGTTCCGCACTTCGAGGAGCTCCTGGCCGCCGAACTCACGCGGCACACCGGAGCCCAGCACGACCCGCGCGAACTCCTCAAGGGCATGTTCGAGGAGTTCGAGCACGCGCACGACATGAATGCCCTCGTGCGGCGCGCCCGGCAGCAGGGCATTCGCACTGCGCTGCTGTCGAACTCCTGGGGCGACTTCTATCCCCGCGACCTGTGGGACGGGATGTTTGATGTCGTCGTCATCAGCGGCGAGGTCGGCATGCGCAAGCCCGAGCCCGGCATCTTCGCCCTGACCCTCGACCAACTCGAGTTGCCCGCGCACGAGTGCGTCTTCGTCGACGACCTTGCCCACAACATCGAGGCAGCAGCCTCGCTCGGCTTCGTCGGCGTACGCCATGAGACCTATGACGACACCCTGCGCGAGCTCGAAGCGCTCTTCGGTCTCGATCTGACATAGTCCCCGCTCCTTGCCAGCGTTCGGGGGGCATGCCGTGGCACGATGACGTCGTGGCCGACCGGCTCTCCGCGCTCGACTCGTCCTTCCTCTACCTCGAGGGACCGACGACGCCCATGCACGTGGGGAGCCTGACCCTCTTCCAGGAGGAGGACGGATCGCTCGACCATGAGCGACTGGTCAAGCTCATCCGCGATCGCATCGCCTATGTCCCGCGCTACCGCCAGCGCCTGCGCGAGGTGCCCGGGCGCCTGGCCAACCCGGTGTGGGTCGACGACGAGCGCTTCGACGTGAGCTACCACGTGCGCCGGTCCGCACTGCCAGCCCCCGGATCGCTCCGTCAGTTGAACGACCTGGTGGCCCGCATCGTGAGCCGACCCCTGGACCGGCGCCATCCGTTGTGGGAGGTCTACCTCGTCGAGGGGATCGAAGGCGACCGCTTTGCCCTGCTGACCAAGACGCACCAGGCGATGGTCGACGGCGTGACCGCGGTCGACATCGGCGAAGTCATTCTCGAGGAGACCGCAGAGGTGCGCGCGGCACCCGCCACCACGTGGCGACCTGCGCCTGGCCCCAGCAACGTCGAACTCGTTGCCGGTGCTGTCGGAGATGTCGTCACGCACCCGACGTCTCTCCTCGGCGTGGTCCGCGACGGCGTCGGCACCGCGCGACAGGCCCTGGGTGACGTGGCCGCGACCGTGCTGTCAGCGGTGCGCAGCAAGGAGGAGAGCGCGCTGAACGTCGAGGTCGGACAGCAGCGGCGCTTCGCCACCCTCGACCTCAGGCTCGACGACCTGAGAGAGGTACGCCGATTGCGCGGCGGCACGATCAACGATGTGGCGCTTGCCGTCATCGCAGGAGGATTGCGCTCCTGGCTCCTGGCGCGCGCGGAGCCGGTCACGCACGAGACCGTCGTCCGCACCCTCGTGCCCATGAGCGTGACGGTCGGTGATGATCGCGAGGCGGCCAGCCTGGTCGAGGCGTTCCTGCTCGACCTGCCCGTCGGCGAGCCCGATCCGGTGATCCGGCTTCAGCGCATCGGTTTCGACACGGCTCGCTTCGAGGAGACCGCTCGCCCGGTCGGCGCGCAGGCCATGGCCGGGCTCGTCGGCTTCGCGCCGCCGACCCTGCACACGCTGGGCGCGCGAGTCGGGGCGTCGCTGTCGCAGCGGGCCTACAGCCTGTCGGTCACCAACGTGCCCGGTCCGCAGACTCCGCTCTACGCCGGCGGCGCGCGCATGCTCGCGGCGTACCCGATCATCCCGCTGACGCAGCGACACGCCCTCAGCATCGGACTGACCTCCTACGATGGGAGCGTGTTCATGGGGTTGACTGCAGATCGCGATGCGTTGGTCGACCTCGACATGCTGGTGCAGTCCCTGCGCGATGCCCTGGCGGAGTTGCTCGACGCCGTCCGGCCCCGCGGGGCCAGGCTTGCGGTCGCCGGGGATGTGACGGATTAAGCCGATGCCACAGGTTCGACGGGGTCTGGTCCTCGGGGGCGGCGGCGTGCTCGGTGCTGCCTGGGCGGTGGGTGCCCTGCAGTCGATCCAGGACGTGCGCGGCATCGATCCGCGCGACTTCGACGTCATCGTGGGGACCTCGGCCGGGTCCGTGCTGGGTGCTCTTCTGGCTGCGGGCACGAGCGTCGCGGCCCTCCGCGACCACCAGTTCGGCGTGCCCATCACCGAGGGGCCACTCGCGGGCTACGCGTGGGACTACGAGACCGCCACGGGCGGGCCGCGTCCGTCCATGCCCAAGCTGCGCGGGCCCGGATCGGTCAAGCTCATGGCATCGTCGCTGCGCCACGGCCTGCGCATGCCGCCGACCGCGGTGCTGTCGGCGTTCATGCCCCTGGGCAGCGGATCCTTGGAGCGGGTGGGTCATCTCATCGATGCCATCACGCCAATGGATGAGTGGTCTCCGCATCCCAATCTCTGGATCGTCGCTCTCGACTACGAGTCAGGACGTCGCGTTGTCTTCGGGCGCGAGGGCGCCCCGCACGTCGGGCTCGCCGAGGCGGTCATGGCGTCCTGCGCGATCCCGGGCTGGTTCGAGCCGGTGACCATCGGTGAGCGCACCTATATCGACGGTGGAGCCTGGTCGGCGACGTCAGCGGATGTCGCTGGCGCCGCGGACCTCGACGAGGTCTACGTCGTCGCCCCGATGGTGTCCTTCGAGGCCGATGAGCCGGGCAATCTGCTCAGCCGCCTCGAACGCCGCTGGCGGGGGAGCGTGACGCGGCGCTGCCTGAGCGAGGTGGCCGAGCTCGAGGCCCAGGGCACCCAGGTGACCGTGCTGGGCCCCGGCCCCGACGACCTCGAGGCCATGGGTGGCAACATCATGGACGGCCGGCGGCGTTTGCGTGTGCTCGAGACTTCGCTGATCACCAGCAGGGCCGCCCTGGAGAGCGGGGGATCTGGCAGGCTGGCCGACGCGGGCTGACGGCCCGACGAGGAGGCGAGCATGGCACGGTCGCGTGCGCACGGCGGTGACACCGCCGCGTCGGTGCCCCCTCCGCACCTGGAGTCCGTGACGGTCCTCGCCGAGGGCAATCCGCTCATCGAGGAGCTCGACCCCTACTACTACTACCGGCACGTGCCGGACGACGACATCGCGGACCGTACGCCGGAGGACCTCCTCGGGGCGATGGTCTCCCACATCGAGCTGGCCAGCGATCGGCCCGCAGGGGTCGCCCGCGTGCGGGTCTTCACCCCGACCGTCGAAAGCGATGGCTGGTCCTGCGGGCGCACGGTGGTGGAGATCGTCACTGACGACATGCCTTTCCTTGTGGCGTCGGTGTCGAGTGAACTCGCGCGCCTCGGGAGAGCGCTGCACCTGGTCATCCACCCGGTGGTGAGCGTCGTCCGAGACGGTGACGGCAACCTCCTGTCCATTGGCGAGGCAGAGGGCGAGGGCATCCGCGAGTCGTGGATCCACATCGAGATCGACCGCGGCCCGGGCGATCCCGCGCGCATCGAGTCGGCCCTGCGCCACGTGCTCGGCGACGTGCGCGCTGCCGTGGACGATTGGCCGAAGATGCTCGAGACGGTGCTGGCGACCTCCCAGCAACTCGTCGAGCACCCGCCAGCATCGGTGCCCCGAGAGGAGGCGGACGAGGCCGCGGCTCTCCTCGCCTGGCTGGCCGACGACAACTTCACGTTCCTGGGCTACCGCGTCTACGACCTCGTCGAGGACTCCGCGGGCGACCAGCTTCGGGCCGTGCCGAACTCCGGCCTCGGCATCCTGCGCTCGAGCGTGGACAACGATGCGTCGCCGCGCTACCTCACGCCCGAGGTGGCAGCTCGTGCGCGAGAGCCGCGCATTCTGGTGCTCACCACCGCCAACTCGCGGTCGACGATCCAGCGCCCGGCCTATCTCGACTACGTCGGCGTCAAGCGCTTTGATGACGCCGGTCGTGTCATCGGAGAGCAACGGTTCCTCGGCCTGTTTGCCGGCGCGGCGTACTCGCACTCCGTGCGCGATATTCCGCTGCTGCGCTCCACTGCTGACCGAGTGCTCGACATCCTCGGATTCGACGACACATCGCACAGCGGCAAGGACGTGCTGCAGTTCCTCGAGACCTACCCGAGAGACGAGCTCTTCCAGCTCGAGCCCGAGCCGCTGGCACGCGTGGCCCTGGCAGTGCATCAGCTCGCTGAGCGGCGTCAGACGCGGCTCTTCGTGCATCGAGACCCCTATGGCCGCTTTGTTTCCTGCTTGGTCTACATCCCGCGCGATCGCTACACGACGGCGGTGCGCCTTGAGGTGCAGGAGATCCTGCGCCGCGCCTTCGATGGTGCCAGCGTCGACTACACGGCGAGAGTCAGTGAGTCTGTCCTGGCGCGGCTGCACGTCGTCGTGCGCGCCGCCCCCGGCAAGGTCATCGGCACGGCCGACACCGCCGCCGTGCAGGAGCAGATCACCGAGGCGGTACGCAGCTGGGACGACACGTTCGCGCAGGTGCTGCGCGAACGTGTGGGGGAGGACCGGGCCGAAGCGCTCGAGGCGGTGTACGGCGGTGGCTTTCCCGTGTCCTACCAGCAGGATGTGCCGGCGGACGCGGCGGTTCGCGACGTCCTGCTTGCCGAGACCATTGGCGATGAAGGTGACGTGCGCCTGCGCCTCTACGCACCCCTCGGACGCGATTCGCGCGAACGTCGACTGAAGGTCATGCGGGAGGGCTTGCCCATCTCGCTGTCGCAGGTGCTGCCGGTGCTCAGCAGTCTCGGCGTCCTCATCGAGGAAGAGCATCCCTATGAGCTCGTGCGCCAGGGCCAATCACCCCTGTATGTGTACGACCTCGGTTTCCGCCTGCCCATGGGTGCGATCAGCGATCATGAGCGCCTGCGCGAGCTCTTCGAGGACGCGTACCTGGCGCTCTGGGAAGGGCGTTGCGAGGCCGACTCGCTCAATGCGCTGGTCGTCACAGGGGGGTTGGACTGGCGTCAGGTCGTCATCCTGCGGGCCTATGTGCGCTACCTGCAGCAGTCGGGCAACAGCCTGGGCCAGGAGTTCGCCGAGGGTTCGCTCATCGCGCATCACGAGATCGCGCGGCTGCTCATCGAGTTCTTCGAGGCGCGCTTCGATCCGTCACGGGAGGAGGGGCGCCGAAGCACGCAGGAGGAGATCGCCGCCCGCATCCTGCGCGCACTCGACAGTGTGTCCAGCCTCGATCAGGACCGCATCCTGCGGTCGCTCTTCGGCATGATGCGGGCGACCCTGCGCACCAATGCCTATCGACGCGATGAGGCGGGCCGGCATCTTGACCGGCTATCGATCAAGGTCAATGCCCGTGATGTCCCCGAGTTGCCTCTTCCGCGCCCCTTCGCGGAGATCTGGGTGTATTCACCGCGGGTCGAGGGAGTGCATCTGCGCTTCGGGCCGGTGGCGCGCGGCGGTCTGCGCTGGAGCGATCGGCGCGCTGACTTCCGCACGGAGGTCCTCGGACTCGTCAAGGCACAGGAGGTCAAGAACGCCGTGATCGTCCCGGTCGGGGCCAAGGGCGGTTTCGTGCCCAAGGTGCTGCCCGATCCGGCCACGGATCGCGATGCCTGGCTGGCCGAGGGGCGCGCGGCATACGCGACCTTCATCCGCGGGCTCCTGGACATCACCGACAACCGGGCGGATGGCCAGATCGTTCCCCCGCCGGATGTGGTGCGCCATGACGGCGACGACCCCTACCTCGTGGTGGCCGCCGATAAGGGCACCGCCACGTTCTCCGACCTCGCCAACTCGGTGGCCGCCGAGTACTCCTTCTGGCTCGGTGATGCCTTCGCATCGGGTGGCTCAGCCGGGTACGACCACAAGGCCATGGGAATCACCGCTCGCGGCGCCTGGATGTCCGTGCAGCGTCACTTCCGCGAGCTCGGGATCGACACCCAGACGCAGGACTTCACCGTGGCGGGCATCGGCGACATGAGCGGCGATGTCTTCGGCAACGGCATGCTGCTGTCCGAGCACATCCGACTGCTCGCCGCCTTCGACCACCGTCACATCTTCCTCGATCCCGATCCCGATCCCGTGGCGTCCTTTGCGGAGCGACGTCGACTCTTCGACCTGCCGCGCTCGTCGTGGGAGGACTACGACGTGTCGACCATCTCTCCTGGAGGCGGTGTCTACCCGCGGTCGGCGAAGTCCATTCCGGTGACGCCGCAGGTGCGGGCCGCGCTCGCCATCGAGGACGACGTCACAGCGCTCACGCCGGCCGATCTCATCCACCGGATTCTCACGGCTCCGGTCGATCTGCTGTGGAACGGTGGCATCGGCACCTATGTCAAGGCGCAGACAGAGACGGATGCGGCGGTCGGCGACAAGGCGAATGACGCCGTTCGCGTGGATGGGCACGCCCTGCGGTGCCGCGTCGTCGGCGAGGGCGGCAATCTCGGCCTCACCCAATTGGGCCGTGTCGAGGCCTCTCGCCATGGAGTGAAACTCAACACGGATGCCATCGACAACTCGGCGGGTGTCGACACCTCCGACCACGAGGTCAACATCAAGATCCTGCTGGACAGCGCCGTCCGAGAGGGCGACCTGTCCGAGCACGACCGTGACTCACTGCTGGCGTCGATGACCGATGAGGTTGCCGACCTCGTCCTGCGCGACAACTACGAGCAAAACGTCCTGCTTGGCAATGCTCGCGCCAATGCCCCGGCACTGATCTCCGTGCACCAGCGCCTCATGGATGACCTCGTTGCGCGTGGCGTGCTCAACCGTGCGCTGGAGTACCTCCCGGACGAGGAGGAGATCGTCACGCGGGCGGCTGCCGGGCAGGGCCTGACATCCCCGGAGCTGGCGGTGCTCGCGGCGTACTCCAAGATCGCGCTCACCGGCGATCTTGCCGAGGCCCACCTGGCCGATGACCCATGGTTCGCCCGGCAGCTCATCGACTACTTCCCCCGCGCCCTGCGCGAGCAGTTTGCGGAGCGGATCAACCACCACCCGCTGCGTGAGGCCATCGTGACGACCGCGGTGGTCAATCAGCTCATCAATGACGGCGGCATCAGCGTGGTCTTCCGCGCCTGTGAGGAGACCGGCACCACCCCGCTTGAGGCGGTCCGTGCCGCGGCCGCCGTCACGGCCATCTTCGACCTGCCGGCATTCTGGGATCGCGTCAACCACCTCGACAACCTCGTGCCCACGGTTGGCCAGGACGCGCTCTACCTGCAGTCGCGACGACTGCTCGATCGGGCGATGCGGTGGTTCCTGCAGACCCGTGGTGCGCGCATCGACGTGACGAGCGAGGTCGAGCGGTTCCGTCCCACCGTGCAGCAGTTGGCGCCGCTGGTGCCGGATGCCCTTGTCGGCCTGGAGCGCGAACGCATGGACGCCGTCGCCGCGGAGATTGCCTCCGTGGGCGCGCCCGCTGACCTCGCCACCGAGGCGGCCGCCATGCTCGAGGTGTTCGCGCTGCTCGATGTCGTGCAGATCGCCGACCGCACCGGTCAGCCCGCCTCCGAGATCATGCCGCTGTACTTCAAGCTGTCGGAGAGATACGACGTCGACCAACTTCTCCGGCGCATCACCGCTCTGCCGCGCGGTGATCGATGGACGGCGCTGGCCAGGCAGGCCCTGCGCACGGATCTCTATGCGGCCCTGGCCGGCCTGACCCGCAGCATCGTGCAGTCCACCCCGGCGGGTGAGGATCCCCTCCAGCGGATCCTGGCGTGGGAGGACCGCTACAGCGAGGGCCTCGGTCGTGCGAAGTCCACGCTCGATCAGATTGCCGCTCACGAGACCGGCGACTTGGCGACCTTGTCGGTGGCGCTGCGCGTGCTGCGCAACCTCGTCGCCCAGGGGCAGTCCAGCGGCGGGTAGATTCGTCGCATGGCGCTGGACGAGGAGACGATCCGGGGCCTGCCCAAGGTCCTTCTCCACGACCACCTCGATGGGGGACTGCGCCCGGCCACCGTCGCCGAGCTGGCCGAGCAGACCGGATACGCGGGATTGCCGACTACCGAC
>CAINGG010000338.1 GCA_903848435.1 uncultured Actinomycetes bacterium
GGAGGCGAGTTCCTCGGAGGTGAAGGGCATGCCTCGCACCTGGTTGTAGCCGATGGCATCGACCAGGAAGCGGCCGCGGATCAGCAGGGCGAGCTGCCCGAGGTTCATCTCGGGGATGATCACCCGGTCGTACGCGCGGAGCACCTCGGCAATGTTGGCCGGGAAGGGGTTGAGGTGCCGCAGGTGTGCCTGCGCGACGTTGCCGCCCGCCGCGCGCACGACGCGGCAGGCCGCGCCGATCGGTCCATAGGTCGAGCCCCAGCCGAGGACGAGCACGCGGGCTTCGCCCGACGGGTCCTCGACCTCCAGAGGGCCGATGCTGCGCGCAATGGCGTCGACCTTCGCCTGGCGCAGCCGCACCATGTGGTCGTGGTTGTCGGGGTCGTAGGAGATGTTGCCGCTGCCGTCGGCCTTCTCCAGGCCACCGATGCGGTGCTCGAGTCCGGCTGTGCCGGGCACCGCCCACGGGCGCGCCAGTGTCTCCGGGTCACGCAGGTAGGGCCAGAACTCGCCGTCGTGGTTGGGCTCGGTGGCGAAGCCGGGCTCGATGACCGGCAATGTGGCCGTGTCGGGCACCGCCCAGGGCTCGGAGCCGTTGGCCAGGTAGCCGTCCGATAGCAGCAGCACCGGGGTGCGGTAGGTGACGGCGATGCGCGCCGCCTCGATCGCAGCATCGAAGCAGTCGCCGGGGGAGCGTGGGGCGACGATCGGCACGGGGGCCTCGCCGTTGCGCCCGAACATCGCCTGCAGCAGGTCGGCCTGCTCGGTCTTGGTGGGCAGGCCTGTCGAGGGCCCACCACGCTGCACGTCGACGATGATGAGCGGCAGCTCGAGCGACACGGCAAGGCCGATCGTCTCGGACTTCAGCGCGATGCCCGGACCCGAGGTCGTGGTGACTCCGAGCGCACCGCCGTATGCCGCCCCGAGCGCTGCGCCGATGCCGGCGATCTCATCCTCGGCCTGGAAGGTCACGACACCGAAGTTCTTGTGCTTGCTCAGCTCGTGCAGGATGTCGGACGCCGGTGTGATCGGGTAGGAGCCCAGGAAGAGCGGCAGACCCGATTGCTGCGATGCAGCGATGAGTCCGTAGGCAAGCGCAGGGTTGCCGGTGATGTTGCGGTAGAGCCCGGCACGCATGGGAGCCGGCTTGACCTCGTAGCGCACCGAGAAGGATTCGGTGGTCTCGCCGAACGACCAACCGGCCTCGTAGGCGGCGATATTGGCGGCCAGGATCTCGGGCTTGCTGGCGAACTTCGACTTGAGGAAGTCGATCGTGCCCTCGCTGGGGCGGCTGTAGAGCCAGCAGAGCATCCCGAGCGCGAACATGTTCTTGGCCCGCTCGGCGTCCTTCTTGGTGATCTCGAAATCCGCCAGGGCCTCGACGGTCATCGAGGTGAGCGCGATGGGATGCACGTCGTAGGAGTCGAGAGTGCCATCCTCGAGTGGATTGCTCGTGTAACTCACCTTCTCGAGATTGCGCTTGGTGAACTCATCGGTGTTCACGATCAGCGTGCTGCCCGGACGCAGGTCCTTGAGGTTGGCCTTCAGCGCCGCGGGATTCATCGCGACCAGCACGTCGGGCCGGTCGCCCGGCGTCATGATGTCGTGGTCGGCGAAGTGCAACTGGAAGGCTGACACGCCGGGCAGCGTGCCGGCGGGGGCGCGGATCTCGGCCGGGAAGTCCGGAAGGGTCGACAGGTCGTTGCCCAGACCGGCGCGCTCGGAGGTGAAGCGATCGCCCGTGAGTTGCATGCCGTCGCCGGAATCACCGGCGAAGCGGATGACCACATGCCCCAGCGGGACGACGGCCTTGGCGTCAGTCGACATTCACGTCCTCGTAACTGCGTAGTGGCTGGGGTCATTGTCTACCCGAAGGGCCCTCTCGGCCCGCTCCGGGTGCCGCGTCGCGAAACCC
>CAINGG010000339.1 GCA_903848435.1 uncultured Actinomycetes bacterium
GGCACGAACTCCTCCGCCAGCCAGACCGCGTCGGGGACCAGGTCGGTCGAGCGCATCACACCGGCGGCCTCCTCCGCTGACGAGACCACCCAGACTCCTCGCCCGTCGTACCCGCCGCGCGACACCTTGAGCACCAGCGGCCAGCCGAGAAGGTCTCCGACGCGGGGCAGGTCGTCTTCCCCCTCGACGACGGACCAGCCGGGTGTGGGGGCGCCCATGCTCGTCAGGGCCTCGCGCATCGTGCGCTTGTCCTGGGCGTGCACCAGTGCCGCGGGCCCCGGGCGCACGGCCACGCCCATCTGCTCGAGTTCGCGCAGGTAGGCCGGCGGCACGTGCTCGTGATCGAAGGTGACGACGTCGCAGCCCTCGGCCAAGCGGCGCAGGTCATCGAGTTTGTCGTGATGACCGATGATCACGTCAGAGACAGCCTGGGCTGCGGACTCATCCGCAGAGGTGGCGAGCACGCGAAAGCCGACGGCGAGTGCGGCGGCCGGTGCGGCGGTCATGCGCGAAAGCTGACCGCCTCCGACCATGCCCACCCGGGGCACCCGGCGCTGCGTGGCTGGCATCACATCCGGACCCTACTGATCTGACCGCTCCGGCCCGGCCACCGAGGCCCCGCACGGGTAGCATCCCCCCATGTCCGAGCCGGCGATCCGCGAACGCAGGTCGCTGCTCGACCGCGTGCGCGACTCCCTCAGCATGCTCGGACGCGAGATCGCCAAGTTCGGAGCGGTGGGCCTGTCGGCCTTCGTCATCGACGTGGGGCTCTTCAACCTCCTGATGTACGCCGGCGGCTCTGGCCCGCTCAACGACAAGCCGCTCACCGCCAAGGCCCTCAGCGTGATCGCAGCGACCACGTTCGCCTACTTCGGCAATCGCTACTGGACCTTCCGGCACCGGGGCCGCACCCACATGGGCCGCGAGTACCTTCTCTTCTTCGCGCTCAACGGCGCGGGCATGCTCATCGCGCTGACCTGCCTGTGGTTCAGCCATTACGCCCTGGGGCTCGACAGCCCCATCGC
Organism: uncultured Actinomycetes bacterium; assembly: GCA_903848435.1. GTDB lineage: Bacteria > Actinomycetota > Actinomycetes > S36-B12 > S36-B12 > Mxb001. Next base: position 1,026 of record CAINGG010000339.1, read on the forward strand.
CGACAACATCTCCGCCAACGTCATCGGCCTGGCACTCGGCACGCTCTTCCGCTTCTGGTCCTACCGCAAGTGGGTCTTCCCCGCGATCCCCGCCGACGACGAGGCCGATCGCGAGCTCGCCGAGCGCGACGCATCCGCCCCGATCTAGGTACCGTCGCCCGGGGGCACTGGGTCGCCGCCGGTCTCCGCGCTCCCGCGACGCCGGCGCTCGTCGTCCTGATCGTGCAGGCGGTACACATCACGCTGGATGACCTCGACGTTGGGCACATCTCGGATGACGAGATTCTCGGCGCTCGCTGAGGTGATCTCCAGGACCCCGTAGTTGAGGATGCGGCCCAGCACGCCAACCTCGAAGGAGACGTTGTTGACCTTCGAGAGGGGCATATCGCGCCCCTGCTTCGAGATGACGCCAGCGCGGGTGATGATGCGCCGATTGGTGAAGACGTATTCGGTGGTCACCCATTTGAGGAAGGGGCGCAGGACCCACACGAAGAAGATGATGAGGGCGATGATGACGACGGCCGGCCGGCCGATCGTCTCGATGATGTTGTCCCA
>CAINGG010000340.1 GCA_903848435.1 uncultured Actinomycetes bacterium
CGAGCGGCAGATCTCCTCCACCGAAAGGCCGTTGGCGATGAGCTCGGCGCGGGTGGCGAAGTCGATGCCGTAGAAGCAGGGCCACTGCACCGGCGGGGAGGAGATGCGCACGTGCACCTCGCGCGCGCCGGCCTCGCGGAGCATGCGCACCAGTGCGCGCTGGGTATTGCCGCGCACGATCGAGTCGTCGACGACGACCAGGCGCTGGTCGGCGATGACCTCGCGCAGGGGATTGAGCTTCAAGCGGATGCCGAGCTGGCGGATCGTCTGCGATGGCTGGATGAACGTGCGCCCGACGTAGGCGTTCTTTACCAGTCCCTCGGCGAACGGGATGCCCGACTCCTGCGCGTAGCCGATGGCGGCGTAGCGACCCGACTCGGGCACGGGGATGACGAGATCGGCCTCGACGGGATACTCGCGCGCGAGCCGGCGTCCGATCTCCATGCGCGTGACCTGCACGCTGCGATCGGAGATCGTCGTGTCGGGACGCGCGAGGTAGACGAACTCGAAGAGACAGCCCTTGGGCTCCGGCTTGGCGAAGCAGTGCGCACGCAGGCCGTGCTCGTCGATGGCGACGAGCTCGCCGGGCTCGATCTCGCGCACGTACGACGCCCCGACGATGTCGAGCGCGGCCGTCTCGCTCGCCACGACCCAGCCACGCTCGAGGCGACCGAGCACCAGCGGGCGAATGCCCTGCGGATCGCGCGCGGCGTAGAGCGTGGTCTCGTCCATGAAGACCAGCGAGTAGGCACCCTGGAGGGTCGGGAGCTCGCGCATGGCCGCGACTTCCATCGACTCATCCGGGTGCGCTGCGATGAGTGCGGTCATCAACTCCGTGTCGGAGGTCGCGCGCGTCGGCTTCGGCGTACCGAGAGGCAGCTCGCCACGCTGCACCTCGAGTTCGGCCACGCGGTGGGCGAGCTCGGGGGTGTTGGTGAGGTTGCCGTTGTGCGCGAGCGCGAGGTGACCGGTCGCGGTGGAGCGGAAGGTGGGCTGGGCGTTGTCCCAGCAGCTTGAGCCGGTCGTCGAGTAGCGCGTGTGGCCGATGGCGACGTGGCCCTTGAGCGACTCCAGGCTCGCTTCGGTGAACACCTGCGAGACCAGGCCCATGTCCTTGTAGACGACGATGTGGTTGCCGTCGCTGACGGCGATACCCGCCGACTCCTGGCCGCGATGCTGCAGGGCGTAGAGGCCGAAATAGGTGAGCTTGGCGACGTCCTCGCCGGGGGCCCAGACGCCGAAGACCCCGCAGGCGTCCTGGGGTGCGCGGTCATCCCCCAGGAACTCGTGAGTGAGGGTGCCGTCGCCGCGCGCCACGAGGTGAGTCTATGCGGCGCCAGGGTGCGGACGACTCGCCGCGCCTAGTAGGGCGCGGTCAGATCCGGCAGGTAGGGGAAGTGGCGGCGATTGGCCGTCCAGAGCGCCGCGCCGTAGACGAGGGCGGTCGCCCCGATGAGGTAGTCGATGGGGCTGATCGCACCATGCGAGCGGGTGAATCGCTGCATCAGGGCGCCGGCAGCGTCGGCGATGTCGCTTGTCACGGGGATCCACGGAATCTGGTCGAGGAACGCCTCCAGCGCGGGCCGCTCAGCGGCGCGCACTCCGGCTAGCAACTCCATGCGGGTGACGACGCTCGCCGCGAGGGGGTCGCCGTCGAGGATCGACGTACGCACGGTGCGCACGGCATC
>CAINGG010000341.1 GCA_903848435.1 uncultured Actinomycetes bacterium
CGCGGTGGCACGGGGGAGTCGGTGACGTGAAGTGCTTGGCCAGGGTCTCGAGCTTGCAGTTGCGCACCTCGTCGCGGGTGAGCGCCCGACGGGCGAGGCGCGCGGTGTCGGCCACGCGAGGCGACGGCCACGGGATGCCGGTGAGCTCGCAGGCACCGCGCAGGAAGCCCATGTCGTAGGGCGCATTGTGGGCGACGAGCACCGCGCCGTGCGCGAACTCCCAGAAGCTGGCGGTGGCTGCGGCCACGGATGGTGCGCCCGCGAGCATGCGGTCGGTGATGCCGGTGAGCGCCGCGATGAAAGGTGGGATGGCCACGCCAGGATTGACGAGGGTCTGGAACTCCCCGAGCACCTCGCCGCCGCGCACCTTGACCGCGCCGATCTCGGTGATGCCGGCGGCCTGGGGCTTGCCGCCGGTCGTCTCGAGGTCGACCACGACGAACGTGACATCGCACAGGGGCGTGCCCAGGTCGTCGAGCGAGAGCTGCCGCTCGTCCATGGGGGGACGGTAGGCGCGGGGTCCGACATCGACGCCCCGCGACACGCGCCCGGGACCCACTGTCAGACCCCCCGCCTAGCGTCGTGGCCATGAGAAGCGACCCGCCCCGCCCATCCTTCACCCCGCCGTCGGGCGCCCCCATGGGCCCCGAGGGGGAGATGCTCATCGACTGCGGCTCCTGCGTCGTGCGCGGCGATGCCTGCGGCGACTGCGTCGTCACCGTCCTGCTCGGCCCCATCGGCGGCGTGAGCGGCGAGGAGCGCACCGCCTTCGCCGTGCTCGCCGACTCCGGGCTCGTGCCCCCGCTGCGCCTCGTGCGCCCCGACGAGGGCGCCGCCTAGAGCGCGATCTGCGCCGCTCGGCCCGCATGATGGTCGCGTGCACTCTGCGTCCCGGGCCGCCGCCATCGCCGCGATCGTGCTCGCGGCCATCGGCGTGATCGTCGCGCTCGTCTTCGTCCCGTGGGATGCGGCGGTCGCGCCTTGGGCCGCGCTCACTATCCCCGAGTCCCTAGCCTCCTTCACCGAGCAGCAGCGCGAGGACATCGCCGCGTACGTCGACTCCGCGTGGTTGCCCGGCCTGCTCTCCGTCATCGCCGGCCCCGTGGTTGCGCTCGTCGTCCTCGCGTCCGCACGCCTGCGTCGCTCGCTCTCGCGCGTGGGTCCGCGTGACCGGCCGATCATCCGCGACTTCCTCGCCGGGTTCGCGCTCATCCTCGTCACGCGCCTGGTGGCACTGCCCTTCGATGTCTGGCTCGCCATCGTCCGCCGCGACAACGGCCTGCTCATCGAGCCCTGGGGCACCTGGCTGCTGCGCTGGTCCGGCACCGCGCTGGTGGTCGCCCTGCTCGGTGCCCTCGCAGTGACCATCGCCCTGGGCATCGTGCGCCGCTGGCCGCGACGCGGCTGGATCACGGTTGTTGCCGGTGCGGCCGTCGCGGTCGCCGCGGTGTCACTGGTGGTGCCGTTCGCCAGCGTCGTGGACGGCACCCGCAGCGATCCGGTCGTGCGCGATCGCGTGCTCGCCATCGCGAAGGACGCCGGGGTCGAGGTGGGCGATGTCGTCGTCGTCGACGTTGCCGACCGCTCACCGGTGCTCAATGCCACCGTGTCGGGCTGGGGCCCCACCCGCACCGTGACGCTCTACGACACATTGCTCACCACCGCCACCCCTGAGCAGGTCGACGCCATCGTGGCGCACGAACTCGTGCACGTCCGCGACAACGACGTCGTGCTCGGCACGGTGCTGGCCATGCTCGGCGCTGCCGCCGTAGTCGCGCTGGCCCTAGCGCTGGCCCTGAGTCCCGGGGTGCGGCAGCGGCTCGGCGTGCGCGGCCGTGCCGACACGCCACTGGTCGCCCTGCTCGTGGGTGTCGTGCTCGCGGGCGTGCTCATCGCGGTGCCCGTCACGGCCACGGTGAGCCGCCCCATTGAGGCCCGCGCCGATCGCGATGCCCTCGCCATCACCGGCGATCCCGCCGCTTACGCCGACCTCATCGCCCTGCTCGCGGTCACCAACCGCTCGACCCTCGAGCCGCCGTCATGGCGCTACGCGCTGCTCTTCACGCACCCGACGCCACTGCAGCGGATTGCGGCGGTCTCCGCACCGCCTGCGTGACCACCGCGAGCGCCCACACTGTGGCAATGACGAGCAGCACGATGCGTACCGATTGCAGGGCGACCGCCCACCACGCGCCGCCGAGGAAGCTGCCGTAGGCCAGCGGGTAGAGCACCTGCGCGGCCAGCACCGACGGCACGAGCAGCCATACGACGGTGCGCATGCGACTGCGCGGATCAAGGAAGGTCACCGCGGCGACACCGGCGATCCAGACGGCGTACTGCGGCGACAGCACGCGACTGGTCACAATGGAGATCAGCAGTGCGGCCAGCGCGACATCGGCGGGCGACAGGTCCTCGAGTCGGCCCATCAGTCGCGCGATGCCCATCAGTGCGAGGATGACGAAGCCCGCGATGGTGATCGCCAGCCCGATCGGGATGGTCGCCGCGATGTCGACCTCCACGGCACCAAAGCGGAACTCCGTGGGTACGGAGACGCCGAAAGCCTGCGCGGTCATGAAGGGCCACGCGCCCACCGACTCCACCTGCAGGCCGCGCGCACCCTGCTCGCCGAGGAAGGAGATACCGCCGGACGACCACAGCATGATCGCGATGAGGATCGCGGCGCCCGCCCCGACGAAACCGAGGATTCCGGCGGGCAGTTGGCGGCGGGGCAAGGCGATGAGCATGAGCCCGGGCCAGACCTTCAGCAGGGCGCCGGCCGCCGCGGACGCCCCGCTCCACGCGGGCCGTGCGACGAGCACGAGCGCTCCCACGGCTGCGAGCGTGGGAACGACGTCGAAGCGCCCGATGAAGACCGGCCCGATGATGAGCGCACTGGCGACCCAGGCCCACGCGGCGCCGCGACCGACACCTCGGCGATGCCCGGCAAGCAGCAGGATGACGAGCACAGCTAGGTCGCATGCGAGCACGATGCCCACGAGCGCGGCGACGGGATTCGATCCGATGACGGCAGCGAGGGCGAAGACGACGCCCGCCCCCGGCGGGTACTGCCACATGTCGTCGCCGATCGGAAAGCGCCCGGTCACCAGCAGGTTGGACCACTCGGCGTAGAGCTTGACGTCGTTGATGACGCTCGGGCCATCGGGATAGGGCACGACGCCGGTGACGAAGCCGATGAGGAGGGCTCGGGAGAGAACCCAGGCGACGACGACGGCCGCGGACCTCACGGCGCTTCGTCGGCCTGCGGCAGCAATCCGAGCTTGAGGGCGGTCATCAGTGCCTGCGCCCGGTTGGCCGCGCCGAGTTTCTCGTAGAGCTTGGAGATGTGCGTCTTGGTGGTGGAGTCGCTGATGAAGAGCTGCCGGGAGATTTGCGAGACCCCGAGCCCGTCGGCGAGCAGGAGCAGCACCTCGCGCTCGCGGGGCGAGAGTTGCGGGCCCTGGGGAGACATCCGCCGCTTCATGGCCTCGGCGAGGTCGGCCGACGTGAAGGACTGCGGCGCCGCAGCCGCGTGGCGTGCGGCCGCCACGATCTCCTCGGCGGGGGCACTCTTGGGCACGAAGGCGCTGGCACCGGCCTCGAGTGCATCGAACAGTTGCGTGTCGCCGGCGTACATCGTGAGCACGACGATCCCCATGTCGACGCTGTGGGAGCGCAGGGCGCGCACGATGTCGAGGCCATTGCCGTCGGGCAGGCGCAGATCGACGATGGAGACGTCGGGAGTCATCTTGCAGCCGACCGCGATGGCCTCGGCGACGCTTGCGGCTTCCGCGACGACTTCCAGGTCGTCCTCGCGCTCGAATGCGCGCCGCAAGCCCTCGCGGATGAGCTCGTGGTCGTCGGCGAGCATGACGGTGATCGTCACCGCTCCACCTCCCGCTGTGCCGCGCCGCCCGTCTGCAAGGACAACTCCACCACTGTGCCATTGGGGCTGCGGCGCTTCACTGTCAGGCTCGCGCCGATGCGGGACGCGCGTTCGCGCATGATCTGCAGCCCGAAGCTGTCGGGGCGACCGCGCCCCTCGGGGATGCCCCGACCGTCGTCGGCCACCCGCAGGAACGCCCCGCCCTCGGTCACTCGATAGGTCACCCACAGGGTGCGCGCCTGGGCATGGCGACGCGCATTGGCCACGGCCTCCTGGGCAATGCGCAAGATCTCGGGGGCGACGCCGGGAGGCAGCCGTGACTCGTCTTCGTCGAGCACGAGGTGGACGGTCATGCCTGCCTCGGCTCCCACTGATCGCACATGCGTGGAGAGCGCCTCGCCGATGCCGGCGCCGACCTCGCTGCGCAGGTCGTAGATCGACAACCGGAGTTCGGTGACGATGCGCGTGAGCTCCTCGCGGATGCGCTCCAGGCTCGTACGCGCGGCCGGCTCGCTCGTCTCGCGTAGCGCGTCGTCGACGAGGAAGCCCAGGCCCGCGACCTCCTGCGCGATGCCGTCGTGGATCTCACGCGCCAGGCGCCGGCGTTCTTCGAGCGTGGCCAGATCGCGAACCTCGTCGAAGAGGCGGGCGGTGTCGAGTCGCAGCGCGGCCTCGTCGGCCATGAGCTGGGCTTCGCCGAGATCACTGATCGGCCATAGGCCTCCGGCCCGCTCGAGACCGACCAGGCCGATGCGTTGGTCACCGAGTCGCAGCGGGATGACGGCGCTGGCGTGCGTGGTGCCCAACTCGGGGCCGTCCATGGTGCCGAGTCGCTGAATCGCGACGCCGGAGTCCCACGCCTGGCCCCAGATGCCCGTGTGCGCGCTCGGCAGCCAGGTGCTGCCGCCAGATCCGGCGACGCGCGCCACCGGCAGGAACGCCCCGCCCTCGCTGCGCACGAAGACTTCGGCCCGATCATGGGGGAGTACGTCGCCCAGCCGGCTCAGTGCAGCCTCGGCAAGGGCGGTCTCCTCCAGGCCCCCCGGCAACTGGCGGGCCACATCGCGCAGCGACGTGAGCAAGCGGCGCGCCGCGTCGTAGTCGGTGCGCGACGGTGCGGTGCGTTCTCGCAGGTGGGCGGTCAGCGCGGCACCCAGGCCGAGTGCGACACCGATGGCGATCGCGACGATGAGATCGACCAGGCCGATGGGCAAAGACTCGCTGCGACGGACGACCGTCCCGACGACCAGGATGAGGATCTCGAGCGCGATGCCGGCGGTCACGCCGGGCACGCCCATGGTCAGCGCCGCCGTGATCGGCGGGACGACGAGGTAGACGATCGACGGGCGATCGCCCGGCATGGCCGTGATGACGATGAGGGCTGCGGCTCCGGCCTCCGCGAGGGGAACGGCGAACCGTGCCCAGACCGGACGGCGGATGAAGCTCGCCAGCGTGGC
>CAINGG010000342.1 GCA_903848435.1 uncultured Actinomycetes bacterium
CTGCCGACGGCATCACCGTCAACGCCGTGGCCCCCGGCTGGATTGCTACCGGATCGCAGACCGACCACGAGCGCCAGCAGGGCCTTCGTACGCCGATGCGGCGCAGTGCCACGCCCGAGGAAGTCGGGGCAGCAGTCGCGTGGCTGTGCACCCCTGGCGCGGCGTACACGACGGGACAGTGCTTAGTGGTTGACGGTGGCAACTCGATCGCGGAGGAGCGCGCGTAGGCGCGTGAGTCCGTATGAATGCGCGTGGCGCGCCCAGGTGGGCTAGCCTCACGCCGTGAAGCGCCTCCCTCTCCTCCTCACCCCTGTCCTTGCCGCCACCCTGGTCGCCGCGTCACCCGCCGTCCAGGCTGCGCCTGCCTCGGTCGAGTCAGCCGTCAAGGCCAAGCCGGCCATCGCAGACGTGTTCCCCTACTGTTCCTGGTGGGTCGAGACGACACCAGAGACGATGAACGTGGCCTTCCCGGACACGAGTGCGACCTACTGGACGACGCCATATCTGGCGTTGCCCGGTATGTCGATCGAAGTCGCGGGAACCTTCCCGGAGACGCGATTCCTCGCCTTTACGGCATATAACAATGCCGGCGGGGTCTACGAGAGTGAGACGGGTGCGCCATCTCAGATCACTGACTTCGACATTGTCCCGGCACCCAACACCCCACAGCCGAATCCGTGGGCGGCGACATCCTCTCCTGATACGCCAGCCGGAGGGACGTTCACTGTGACACTGCGCGAGGGAGTCGACCCCGGCGACGTGAATGCCCTGCCGATCCTGCCCCCCGATCCCCAGCCACAGGGCAAGGCGCCGGCCAATCTCGGATTCCTCGTCATGAGGGTCTACCTGCCGGAGGGGTCAGCACAGGATGTGGCCCTTCCGAAGCTGACGGTCGTCGATGCCCAGGGCAAGCGGACCGCCCTGCCGGCCTGCAGTGGCAAAGGCATGGCGGCAATCGGCAAAATCAGCAAAGCGGCGAAGTTCCTCGGCATTCTGAAGCAGATCAAGGCCGGCACCTGGCCGGCACCGCAGCCTTCCCCCTGCACGACGGAGCCCGGCGGTTGCCCTCCGGAGAACAGTTTCTTCCGAGCCTCGGCAGCGACCACGAATAGTTTCTTCCCCAATGATGCCAATGCCTATGCATCGATGCTATTCACGCCGACGCCGGGGAACGTCGTCGTGATCAAGATGCTGGCACCCACGTCGCCGTGGAATGTCGAGGGGGGCACCACTCCCGTGCCCTGGCCTACCAATGACTACCAGTTGCGCTACTGGTCGGTGTGCAACAACGTCTACGCCGCGCCATATCCCGTGGTGGCGAACCCGAAGCCCAAGAAGGGCACGACTTACGGCTGCGTCGCCGACAACGCCGCGGTGCGTGACGACGAAGGTTACGTCACTATCGCGATTTCCCCGCCAAAGAGTCGGCCGAGCAATGCGACCGCCGCGAACGGCGTCAACTGGCTCCCGACGTCGGTCAGCAAGCCCAAGGACATGGAGATGGTGGCGCTGCGCAACATGCTGGCCAGCCAGGGCTTCACCAACGCCATCCAGAACGTGCCGTCCGGTAGCGAGGCCGCAGCGACCGCCGCGGTCATGGGCGACTACTACCCCGAGGTCGCCGTCTGCACCACCCTGGAATTCGAACGGGGCGGTGCTGCAGGCTGCCTCAGCGCTCCTCAGTAGGCCTTGAGTCGCCAGGAGGCAGCATGGGTGTCGTCCTTGTGTCGGGGGCAGCGGGTGGTGTCGGTCGTGCGGTGGCTGCGCGGTTTGCCGCGGGGGGCTGGCGCGTGGTGGGCACGGACCTCCCGGGCACGCGCGCTGCGACCGATGCCTGGATCCCCGCCGACCTGCTCGACGTCACGCAGATCCGCGAGATGGTGGCCCAAGCAGCCGCCACCTTCGGTCAACTCGACTGCGTCGTCAATTGCGCGGGCCTATGGACGGAGGGGCCCGCTGAAGACACCAGCGAGGATGACTGGGATCGGGTGGTCGGAGTGAACCTCAAGGCTCTGTACTTCGTGACGTCTGCCGCCATTCCTCACCTCATCGAGTCAAGCGGCAGCGTGGTGAACATCTCCAGCGACGCGGGGCTCCAGGGCAATGCCGGTGCTGCGGTATACAGCGCGAGTAAGGGCGGTGTCAGCAATCTGACGCGAGCCCTGGCGTTGGAGCTCGCGCCGCGCGGCGTACGCGTCAATGCCGTATGCCCAGGTGACGTCGACTCGCCCATGCTGGCCGGTCAGGCCCGTGACTTCGGTGCGGGCGATCCCGAGGGCTACTTCCGGCGGCTGCTCGACGGCTACCCGCAGAAGCACCGCGCGCGCTTCATCCAGCCGGCTGAGGTCGCCGAAGTGGTGTGGTTCCTTGCCCAGCCCGAGGCAGCCGCCATCACCGGAGCCAACTGGTCGATCGACTTCGGCCTCTCAGCCGGCATCTAGCCTTCTACTTGGCGTTTCGGTAGAAGACCATCTTGACGCCCCCGAGGGTCTGGTCATCCGTGTTGTCGAGCGAGCTGTAGAGGACCATCTTCTGCGGTGCGCCGTAGCGGGTGCCCTGAAGCTTTATCCGCCATACGCGGAGGAAGGTCGGGTATTCGGCAGGACTCATGACGATCACGTGAGTATTGGTGCCATTGATCGTGGTCGTAACGAAGTCACCCTTCCCTGGTGGGAGGATGATCTCGAACCCCTTGATGGTCGTGTTGTAGCGGTAGTCCGACTTCAATTCCAAGGTCATGCCGGCCGGGCACTTGTCCTCTTCGTCAGGCAGGCCGTCACACTTCAGCGTCTCCTTGTCGAGTGTTACGGACGCGAGATTCCAGGTGCCGTAGTAGCCCCCGTCGGCCTGCGCGGGTGTGGCGGCCATCGCGGTTGCCCCGGCCATGACTGCGGTGGCGGCAGCTGTGCCGATGAGGCGCTTGAGGGTGAGTGTCACGGCTCTGCTCCTAGGTTGGGGCGTCATGGGGGTCACGGATTCACGCGGCGTCGCGTCGGAAGATCATCGCGATCTCGCCGAAGCCAGTCTGAAGGGTGAGCGTCATCTTGGTGGGTGAGCCAGAGCCCCCGCCCGAGAGTGTCAGGGACCAAGCGCTACCCAGGGCCAGGATTCCTTGCTTGTCGGACTCGAGGATGAGTGCTTCTTGGCCCGTGCTCGGCAAGGTGGCCACATCGAAGTACCCCTTCTGGCCCATCAGGAGGATCAGGGGGAGGAAGTTGGATGTCTTGTAGCGGTAGTTGGACTTCAAGGTGAGCGTCTGCCCGCCGGGGCAGGCCGGAGGCTCCGACGAAGTACCCGTGCACTTCGTCTTCTTGTCGCCTTCCTTGACGGCGGTGAGCGTCCATGTCCCGTAGTACTCGCCGTCGGCATGTGCCGACGGGGCCACCACGATGGCGGTGCCGGCAATGATGGCGCCGGCGCCGACGACGCCGATAAGCCGCTTGAGGGTCGATGCCATGGGTCTCCTCGCCTGGGATGGTCCTTGGGAGGACTATGACGGGCTTTGGGCGCCAGCGTGGGACTTTGCCCAAGATCGGGGGGTTGCGGCACGAAAACGGGGGGCGCCCCAAGAGGCACCCCCCGTCAACGCGTTCTAGTCGGCGTCGCGACGGAAGATCATCGAGATCTTGATGTCCTCGCCGCCAGGCGTGTTGTAGGTCAGGAAGATCACCATCTTCTTGGGCGCTCCCGAGCCAGTCCCCTGCAGCTTCATGCGATCGGCGCGCGGGTTGTCCATGTCGACATTGGAATCGAACACGATCGTCTTGTGGCTGCTGTTACCAAACTTGATGACTTCGAAGTTGCCTTTGCCCTGGGCGCTCTTGAAGACATCGAGGGTCGACTTATAGGTGTAGTCGCTGTTGAGCTCCAGAATCTCTCCGGCCTTGCACGAGATGGACGGTGCTGGTGGCGGTACGGGAATGGAGCCGGGGCAGTTGACCTTCTGTCCGGCGATCTTGAAGGCTTCAAGGGTCCACGCGCCGTAGTAGCTGCCGTCTGCCTGTGCGGCCTGGGCGGGTAGTAGAGCAAGTCCGGCCACGACGCCGAGCGCACCGGCCATTCCGATGGCACGCTTGATTGACGATCGCATTCTTTCTCCTTCTGTCGGGGCAACCTGTTACCTCGTCGTAGTATTCACGCGCTGGATGACTCGCGTATGTGAATCGACGAAGAAGTGTCCACCTAGGTCAACGGCACATCCGGGTTCGCCGACCTCCGCGCCCGCCGTGAGACCAGGCTTTCCCCGGACACGACGAGCACCACACCACCCAGCACGATCGTGAGACCGACGATCACATCGCTGGTGATGGCCTCGGAGTAGAGGAGTAGGCCAAGCACCACGGCGACCGCCGGGTTGACATAGGCATAGGTCGACGCCAGCGAGATCGGCGCCTTGTTGATGAGCCAGGTGAACGAACTGAAGGCGATCACCGAGCCGGCGACTACGAGGAAGAGCCAGCCA
>CAINGG010000343.1 GCA_903848435.1 uncultured Actinomycetes bacterium
CCCTGGTTTTGCCGGCATCGAGAACGAGCTGCTCTATGACCCCAAGACGACCCTGCTCTTCGGCGACGCGAAGGATTCTTTGACGAAGGTCGTCACTTCCCTCAAGGGGATGTAGGGCTAGACCACTCCGTAGAGACGGTCGCCCGCGTCTCCGAGGCCGGGGACGATGTAGCCCTTCTCGTTGAGGCGCAGGTCGAGACCGGCAGTGACGACGGTGACGTCGACCGCCTGCCCGACATACGTTTCCTCCACGCGCCGCAGCCCCTCGGGCGCCGCCAGCAAGGTGATGGCGGTGACATCGCTCGCACCGCGCTCAAGAAGAAGGTCGATGGCGGCGACCAGCGTGCCGCCCGTCGCGAGCATGGGGTCGAGCACGAAAACCTGCCGACCCTTGAGGTCGTGGGGAATGCGATCAGCGTATGTCGAGGCAATAAGCGAGGTCTCGTCGCGCACCATGCCGAGGAAGCCGACCTCAGCCGTCGGCATGAGTCGCATCATCCCTTCAAGCATGCCGAGCCCGGCACGCAGGATCGGCACGACGAGCGGACGCGGACGAGCCAGGTGAACACCCGTTGTCTCCGCGACCGGCGTCGTGATCGTCACGGGAGTGGTGCGTAGTTGGTGGGTGGCCTCGTAGGCAAGAAGGATGACGAGTTCCTCGACGAGAAGGCGGAAGGTCGCCGAATCGGTGGTCTCATCACGCAGGGTGGTCAGCTTGTGGGCTACCAGGGGATGCTGGACGACGACTGTGCGCACGGGCGCAGCGTATCGGGCACCGGCCGCATCGCGCACCGGGCTCATGAGACAAGCTGGGTCGAAGTCGACACATGGGCCCCACATGCGTGCCACGATGCGTGCGGGAGATCGTTGAGGGAGGTGCGGCATGGACGGGGACGAGGTCGACTTCGCCGTTGCCGCCTGGCGTGAGGATGGCCGCTGGTCGGTGTCCGCGCTGCCACCTCGTGCGACCACGTCTCTCAATTCCTTCACCGCTGCCCTTCGGCAGTTGACGGCCGAGGGCGGTGCACTGGGCTTCGTGGCGGTTGACGAGGAGTTCTTCATCGCCGTTCGCGTGACGCCCGACGGTGTGACGCGCCTGGTGCTCTCCGACCTCAACGCCGCCTACGAGTGGCCGATCGCTGAGGAGGCCGCCGACCTGCTCGAGGTCGAACTCCCGGAAGACGAAGAGGAAATCGACGATCTCGAACCGGTGGGCGATATCACGCTCTTCGTCGACCTCGGCGTGCCGGTCGAGGAGATGGAACTCATCCTCGGCGACCCCGACCTGTATCCCGACGAGCAGGTAACGAGCATCGCCACCCGCATCGGCTTCGCCGATCAGCTGTCGACCGTGCTCGAGTCGCTCGACAAGGACTGATCCGAGCGTGGAGTTCCGCCCGGCCGATGTAACGGCCATGCAGGAGGCCCTCGCCCTCGCGCGGCAGTCGCTCCTCGCGGGCAACGCCGATGTGCCCGTGGGCGCCTTGATTCTCGGCCCCGACGGCGACACCCTGTCGGCGTCCGGCAATCGCCGCGAAGCCCTCTCCGATCCCACGGCTCATGCCGAGGTGGTCGTGCTGCGCGAGGCGGCCCTGGCGCGCGGCGACTGGGACCTGTCCGGCTGCACGTTGGTGGTCACCTTGGAGCCGTGCCCCATGTGCGCGGGTGCGGCACACCTCTCGCGCGTCGATCGCGTCGTCTTCGGCGCGTGGAATGAGGAGTACGGCGCGGCTGGATCGGCGTGGGACCTGCTGCGCGATCGGCGCCTCGCGCATAGGCCAGAGGTCACCGGCGGTGTGCTCGCTGAAGAATGCGGTGCGGTGGTCCGGGAGTTCTTCGAGCGGCTGCGGGGCTAGATCAGTCCGGAGGCGGCACGAGCTCGACGCGCCGGCCTCGAAGGCGGGCACTTTCGGACTTGGGTGCCCCCTGCACACGCACGCTGATGCGCGTGCGATCGGAGCGGAAGAGGTCGCGGGAGAACTCGAAGGCTCGCCCGGCAGCATCGTGGGTCGTGCGGGTGATCGAGAGCAGGGGCGAGCCGGCCTCGATGCCGAGAATCGACGCCTCGAGCGGAGCTGCTCCTACGACCTCCATCGTCTCCGTTGCCGTGTCGGGTCGCAGGCCGTAGGCCTCGTCGATGAGCTCGTAGATCGAGCCGCTCAGGTCGCGCTCGGGCAGGCCCGGAACGAGGTCGGCAGGGAAACGTGCGTGCTCGAGGGAAATGGGAGATCCGTCGGCCAGTCTGATGCGGACCAGGTCGACGACGAAGTCGTCCGGGTCGATGCCGAGTGCGTCGGCAGCCTCGGCGCCAGCGACCATGACGGCGACGCTCACCACGCGGGATCCGGCTGTGAACCCCTGGTCACGCAAAAGCGTCGGCACTCCGACGATGCGCGAGAGGTCGCGGTCGACCTTGCCGGGTGCCACGAAGATGCCGCCGCTTCGACCTGGCACGCGGCGCACGACTCCGGAGCCCTCCAGGGAGGCCAGTGCCTGGCGCAGCGTCGAGCGACTGACTCCCAAGTGCTCGGCGAGGTCGCGCTCCGCGCCGAGTCGGTCTCCGGGCTTGAGCGCGCCTCGCTCGACCATCGAGATGATGCGTTGACGCACGCTCTCGGCTGTGGCGCCCATGCCGGATGCGGCGGCTTGGACCACTACATCGCCTCGAGTGCGGCGAGCGACTCAGGCAGGATCTGGCCGCCGTCCACGACGAGGGCCTGCCCGGTGATGTAGGCGGCCTCGTCGGTCGCGAAGAAGAGCGCGGCATTGCCGATGTCGGCGACGCTACCCAGTCGGCGCTGGGGGATCGACATCTCCATCGACTTGAGGTACTCGGGACCGAGATCGGCCAGGCCCTCCGTGATGACATTGCCCGGCAGCACGGCGTTGACGGTGATGTGCATGGGCGCGAGTTCGATCGCGGCGGTGCGCATGAAGCCCAGTTGAGCAGCCTTGCTCGCACCGTAGTGCGACCACCCGGGGTAGCCGGTGATCGGGCCGGTGATCGACGACGTGAGGATCACCCGTCCGCGCCCGCTCTTGGCGAGCTCAGGGATGCAGGCCTGCACGCTCAGCAACGTGCCCTTGATGTTGGTGTCCAGAACCCGGTCCATGTCGGCCTCCGACATGGAGGTGAGCTTGGCGTCGGGGAAGATGCCGGCGTTGGCACACAGGATGTCGAGCCCACCGTGCGCGGCAACGGCAGCTGCGACCATTCGCGCGCAGGCGTCGGCATCCGCGACGTCGCCGAGCGAGTACGCGACACTGCCTCCCCCGAGGTCCGAGAGTTCGGCGACGGTGGCCTTCGCGTCGTCCTCATTTCGACCGGTGATCAGGACATTGGCGCCGGCCGTCACCAGAACGCGTGC
>CAINGG010000344.1 GCA_903848435.1 uncultured Actinomycetes bacterium
GAGGAGAAGGTGACGGCGCCGCCGCCCTCGAGCGGGCCGATCGCATCCTCGAGGGCCCACATGCTGCGTGTGCCGTCGCGGGCGTATTCGGTCGCGCCACCGGCGTAGTAGGTGGAGGCGAGCTCGACAGGCTGGTTGAGCGGTGCCCCCGGCTCGGGCGCCGGGCGACCGTCGTGGACCAGGCGGGTCTCGACCGACCAGGTGTCCTCGTGCATGGCGACGACCCTAGCGGCGCCCCGGCGAGGCGGCTCGGCCGTAGGGGCGGACCGGGTAACGTCGCTGCCGTGACGGACACCCCGCGCCGACGCGTCCTGGTGCTCTTCGGGGGCCGCAGCAGCGAACACTCCATCTCGTGCGTCAGCGCAGCGGGCATCCTGCGTGCGCTCGACCCGGCGCGCTACGACATCACCGCGGTCGGCATCCTTCCTGACGGGCGCTGGGTGCGGGTCGCGGCCGATCCGTCAGCCCTCGACGCCGTCGACGGGCGCCTGCCCATCGTCGCTGACAGCGGCGAGAGCGCCGCACTGCTGCCCGAGCCCGTGCGCGATCGCGCGGGCCTGCCTGCCGGAGTGCTGCAGGGAGTCGATGTCGTCTTCCCGGTGCTGCATGGCCCGTGGGGCGAGGACGGCACGATCCAGGGCTTGCTTGAGATGGCCGGCATTCCCTACGTCGGCTCGGGGGTGTTCGCCTCGGCCGCGGCCATGGACAAGGGCCACATGAAGGCGATGCTGGCGCATGCCGGACTGCCCGTCGGCCCATGGGTGTTGGTCACGGCGCGCGAGTGGAGCGCCGATCCGTCCGAGTGCCTCGATCGCATCAGCGCCCTCGGGTTCCCGCTCTTCGTCAAGCCTGCGCGGGCCGGATCCTCTGTCGGGATCACCAGGGTGGCCGATCGCGGCGCGCTCGAGGCCGCCGTGCGCGAGGCGCAGTCGTGGGACCCGCGGATCATCGCCGAGGCGGCCGTCGTGGGTGCCCGGGAAATCGAGTGCGGCGTGCTCGCTGATCCCTCCGGCGTTCCGCAGGCCAGTCGCTGCGCTGAGATCGTCGTGCACCCCGACCACGACTTCTACGACTTCGAGGCGAAGTACCTCGACGATGGTGCCGAGCTGGTCGTGCCCGCCGACTTGGATCCGCCGGTCGAGGACGAAGTGCGCCGCCTCGCGGTCCGCGCGTACGACGTCCTGGACTGCGAGGGCTTGGCCCGCGTCGACTTCTTCGTGCAGCCGGGCCGAGTCGTCATCAACGAGGTCAACACGATGCCGGGCTTCACGCCCATCTCGATGTATCCGCGCATGTGGGGCGCGTCAGGGGTCGACTATCACGAGTTGGTCGATCGCCTGATCGACGATGCCCTGCGCAAAGGCACCGGCCTGCGTTAGTCGTCACACCGCAGCAGCGAGGGCCGGGCTGAGGTCGGCCAGCACATTGCCCGGACTGTCGTAGGCATCCGGTACGACGACCTCGACGTAGACGGGCGCGGCCTTCGTCGGCCAGTCGACCGCGATGAACGCCGATCCGCCCTGCCCCTCGATCGGCAGCCAGCCGATGCCGCCTACGTCGATGAGCGCCGACGTGGGTTGCAGCGCCGCAGGCCGCGGCACCCCGCAGCGCCAGGTGATCGGCGGCTCGCCCCAGGCGGCCGTGCCGGCATCGGGGGTCGGTCGCGCACCGGCGCCGTTCACCGTCTCGGGTAGCCGGACAGCGGCGCACTGGGGAGCCGGGCTCTCGGGGGGCGTGACGCTCACCTGCCGGCCGCATGACGCGAGCACCGCGATCGCGCACGCCACCAGCGCAACGCGCCGTGTCATGCGCACCCCGCCACGGGTGCGGCCTTGTACGTTCACGTGTAGCGGTCCTCCTCGACGCGGACCTCTCGAGACTAGCGCCCGGCAGACGGGGCATGGAGGGCGAGAAGCATGGCGCAGACGGTGGGCGAACTCGGCGAGATTGCGCTCGTCGATCGCATCATCGCCGCCACGCGCGGGGCCAAGGGTGCGCGCAAGGGCGTGGTCGCCGTCGGTCCGGGTGACGACGCGGCGGTGCTGTCGGCCCCGGACGGTCGTGTCGTCGTGACCACCGACGTCCTCGTCGAGGGGCGCCACTTCCGTCGCGATTGGTCGAGCGCCGAGGACGTGGGCGTGAAGGCGGTGGCCGAGAACCTCGCCGACATCGCGGCCATGGGTGCGCGACCGACGGGGCTCGTCATCGGCCTGGCCCTACCGCCCGAGACGGAGGTGGCCTGGGTCGATGGCTTCCTCGCCGGGGTGCTGGCCGAGGCGGGCCGCGGCGGTGCGGCCCTCGCCGGCGGCGATGTCGTGCGCGCCGACGCGATCTATGTCTCTGTTACCGCCATGGGCGACCTCGAGGATCGAGATGCCGTGCTGCGGAGCGGTGCGCGCGCGGGCGACGTCGTTGCCGTGGCCGGACGCCTCGGCTGCGCGGCCGCCGGGCTCGCGGTGCTGTCGCGTGGATTCCGCTCACCGCGTGCACTGGTCGACGCGCATCGTCGCCCCGAGCCGGACTACGCGGCCGGCGTACGCGCGGCCGAGGGCGGTGCCAGGGCCCTCATGGATGTCAGCGACGGGCTTCTGCTCGACGCCGAGCGAATGGCCACCGCATC